>NZ_DBHIXN010000023.1:0-25300 GCF_057270615.1 Leptotrichia sp. | reverse complement strand
TCCATTATTCCGATTTTGGTTATTTTGGTTCATAGGATTAAAGTTTCCATTATTCTGATTTTGGTTATTTTGGTTCATAGGATTAAAGTTTCCGTTATTCCGATTTTGGTTATTTTGGTTCATAGGATTAAAGTTTCCATTATTCCGATTTTGGTTATTTTGGTTCATAGGATTAAAGTTTCCGTTATTCCGGTTTTGGTTATTTTGGTTCATAGGATTAAAGTTTCCATTATTCCGATTTTGATTATTTTGATTCATAGGATTAAAGTTTTTGTTATTTTGATTTTCATTTTTTTCCATTTTTTTCTCCTTCTAATTTTTTATTTATTCTTTTGATAATATTAATTTAGCTAATTTTTTTCTTTTTTATATTGTCTTTCAGTTATAATTATATGATTTTTATCTTTTTTAAATTAATTTTTGATATTTTAATTTGTCTGTTGAATATTTTTTGCTTTATGAAGTGTAATTTATGTAATATTGAGTTTAAATTTAATTTTACTATAATATAATAATATCCAACTTTTTAGAAAAAGTCAATACTGAAAAAGAAAAAATTAAAATAAAATAAATAAGAATAGATATTGAAAATTTGTAAAAAATGTACTAAAATTATAGTGAAGATTTGACATTCAGAAAGGAGAAATAGGTGAAAACAATTTTAAGAAAAATATCATTATTAGCAATTACAGTTTTAACGGCAGCCACATTAAATGCTTCCAATATTACAGTAGGAAGTCGTAACAATGCAGCAAAAGTTAATAATCAGAAAGTAACAAAAAGCAGGGAGTTAAGAGGTGTATGGGTAGCTAGTGTAAGTAATATTGACTGGCCATCTAAAAAGGGTCTTAGTGTAGAGCAACAAAAAAGAGAATTTTTGACAATTCTTGACAACGTAAAAAAATGGAACATGAACGCAGTATTTGTACAAGTAAAACCAACAGGTGATGCTTTTTATCCCTCAAAATATTCACCTTGGTCTGAATATTTGACTGGAACTCAAGGGGCAAATCCTGGTTATGATCCATTAAAATTTATGGTGGAAGAAGCACATAAAAGAGGAATCGAATTTCACGCTTGGTTTAATCCATACAGACTTTCGACATCTGGATCAAGAGATAAATTATCAAAAGATAATATTGGTCGTAAAAAACCTGAATGGACAGTTTCTTATGGAGGACAGCTTTATTTAAATCCAGGGATTCCTGAAGTTGATGATTATGTTGTAGATAGTATAGTTGAAGTTGTAAAAAATTATGATGTTGACGGAGTTCATATGGATGACTATTTTTATCCATATAAAGTCAAAGGTCAAGAATATCCTGATTCAGCACAATATCAAAAATATGGTAAAAATTTTGCCTCAATTGGAGACTGGAGAAGAGATAACGTAAATAGATTAATTGAAAAATTACATAAAGCTATAAAAAAAGAAAATGAAAATGTGGAATTTGGAATAAGTCCATTTGGAGTATGGAGAAATGCTTCTACTGATCCATCAAGAGGTTCTGCTACAACTGCAGGTGTGCAAAATTATGATGATTTGTATGCAGATATTTTACTTTGGATGAATAAAGGATGGATAGATTATGTTGCACCACAAATTTACTGGAATCAAGGATTTAAAGCTGCTGAATATAATACACTTGTAAAATGGTGGAGTAAATATGCCGGACAAACAAATACAGATTTATATATTGGGCAAGCAGCTTATAAAGTAAACGACTGGAAAAATGCAAAAGAATTAATAAATCAAGTAAATTTCAACAGAAATTATCCAGAAGTAAAAGGAAGTATATTCTTTAGCTACAAGTCATTATTAACAAATCCTAAAAATGCTACAAATAGCTTAGCTCAAGGACCTTATGCTAATATTGAAAATCAATGATTTTTAAAAAAAAATAATTTGAAATTGAAATAAAAAAATTAGTAAAAATCAGTATCAAAAGAGTTTTAAAAACTTCAATGGTACTGGTTTTTATTTTATGTAAATTCAATTAAAATAAAAAAAAGTTTTTTTTAGAGTAAAGTAGCCATAATTTTTGAGTTCAGTTTTAAATTAGTTTTACTGTATAATCTATATTTTATTTTTTACTTTGTCTATATTTTTAAGTTTGCACTTTCTTAGGTTTTATAGTATAATAAATTATTGTGAAAAAAAAAATTAGATCGAGGTGATAATGTTTATGGTTAAGATTAATATGGATATGATCCAGACAATCGGATTGGCAGTTATTCTGCTTTTAATAGGAATGAAACTTAGAAAAAAAATTAGATTTTTTGAAAAATATTGTATTCCGTCTCCGGTTATTGGTGGATTTTTGTTTTCAATAATCGTTTTTATTTTTAGGCAGACGAATATAGCTCAAATTAAATTTGACGATACTCTTCAAAAGTTTTTTATGGTAATGTTTTTTACAAGCGTAGGATTTAATGCCAGTCTTAAAGTGTTGAAAAAAGGTGGAAAAAAAGTTGTTATCTTTTTATTTGTTGCAGCAGGGTTATGTGTTATGCAAAATTTTGTTGCGGTTATAGCTTCAAAATTTGTAGGGATTCCACCATTGCTTGCATTGATGACTGGGTCTACTCCAATGACTGGTGGACATGGTACTTCAGCAGCTGTTGCACCTACAATTGAAGCTCTTAGTCCGATATATAAAGGGGCAAATGCAATTGCAATTGCATCGGCAACTTTTGGACTTATTGTAGGATCTGCAATGGGAGGTCCTATTGCCAGCAGACTTATTACTAAACATAAATTATTGCCTGAACATTTTAAAAAAGATGGAGTAAATCATGCTGATGAAGATATTGATGAGGAAGTTTTAAAAAGACAAAAGCCTTACCTTGATGGAGAGCGTTTTTCAATGGCGTTTTTTTATATTTTAATTGCAATGGGAATAGGTTCTTATTTATCAATGTTTATTGATTATCTTATGAGTTTTACAAATTTTGAAGCACATTTTCCTATTTATATTGGACCAATGATTGTTGCAGCGATTATCCGGAATTTATCTGATAACGTAAAAGCTTTGAATGCACCAATTAAAGAAATAAGTATTCTTGAAGATGTAGCACTTAACTTATTTTTAGCAATGGCGCTAATGACTTTAAGATTATGGGAACTTATTGATTTGGCACTTCCAGTGTTTATTTTGTTAATACTGCAAGTTATATTAATGTATATATACTTGAATTTGGTAACATTTAAGGCAATGGGATCAGATTATGATGCGGCTGTAATGGTTTCTGGACATTGTGGATTTGGATTAGGTGCAACTCCAAATGGTATTTCAAATATGAAAGCTGTTACAGAAAAATATGTTTACTCAAAAATGGCATTTTTTGTAATTCCTATAGTTGGATCACTGTTTATTGATTTTGTCAATATCAGTATTATTACTGTATTTACACAGTTTTTTAAATAGAATTTAGTATAAAAAAAGAATAGCTTAGTTGTCAACGAGAACTATGTAAGTTATTTTTTTTTGTATGATAATAATTAAGAAAGAGAATTTCCTTTCAAAATTTAAGTTAATCTAAGTATGTGCTATAGTAAAACTTATTTAAAGCTAAACTAAAAAATAATGAATAGTTTACTAGAATACCAAGTTTAGATAATTTTTTAACAATTTAATTTCTAATGGATTTGAATATATTTAGAAAAAAAGTATAAGTGATTTAAATAATTTGTTATTTTTTTTAAAAAAATATGAGAAATATCCTATAAATAAAGGATTAAATTAAGTTATAATAAAATTTGCAAAAAAATTTTAATTGGAGTATAATAACGTTATGTAACAAAGTTTTTTAAATCTTTACTCAAAGTTGAGGGAAAGGAGGGAAATCCATGAAAAATAAAATTTTTAAGTTTTTAGGCTTCCTATTTCTTATGATGGTTATTGTAAATGTGATTTTATCAATTATATCGACATTATTGCCAGTAAAATTTGAGTCGCCAAGTTCGCTTGTAGAAGCACCGCACTATTTTAATTTTGTACTGGGAAGCTTTAAGTTCTCGCTTAGCCAGACAGTAGTTAATACATGGGTAATTATGCTTATAATAATGTTTATCGTAAGAGCGGGAACAAAGAATGCAAATGTTGAAAATCCAGGTAAAATGCAAATTGTGATGGAAGAATACTATCATTTCATTGAAAATACTTTCCTGACTACATTTGGAAAACATAAAAAATCTTATGTACCGTTTTTTTCGGCATTATTTGCATTTATAATGTTTTCAAATTTAAGCACATTCCTATTTCCATTTGTTATGATGGTAGTAAAGGAAGATGGAATCAGAACGGTAAAGCCATTTTTTAGAACGCCAACAGCAGATCCAAACACGACAATTGGACTGTCACTTGTGGTAATTATCATTTTTTTGGCGGTATCTATAAAGCAGAGGGGTCTTCGAGGGTATATAAAATCACTATTTGAGCCAATGTGGTTTATGTTTCCGTTAAATGTTGTAGATATTTTTTCAAAAGTTTTAAATACTTCAATGCGGTTATTTGGTAATATGCTTGCAGGACTTGTAATAGTGGGACTTTTGTATAGCCTTGTTGGTAGAGGACTGCTTCAGTTATTAACGCACGATATGTTAAAAGGAAGTTTTTCCTTTTCAGTTGGATGGCCTATGCTTATACAACTTTATTTGGATTTGTTTATCGGTATTGTGCAAGCGTTTGTATTTACGATACTTTCATCAGTTTATGTAAGTGAAGCATTGGGTGAAGAGGAATAAAAAATTATGGTTTTGTAATTCTTTTATATATTCAAAGTTAGTATTTTGTATAGATAAGAGCATTATGGAACTAAAGTTAGTTTAATAAATTAGCTTTAATAATAAAAAAATAAAATAATATTAGGAGGATTAAAGAATAATGGAAGGATTAGTTCAAGCAGCAGCTTTATTAGGGGCAGGAATAGCAGTAGTAGGAGGAATTGGAGCAGGATTAGGTCAAGGAATTGCGACTGGTTATGCAGTAGAAGCAGTTTCAAGACAGCCTGAAGCTAAACAAGATATTATGCAAACATTGATTACAGGACTTGCAATTACAGAGTCATCAGCAATTTATGCATTAGTAGTAGCTTTCTTGTTAATTTTCTTAAAAGGATAATAGAAAAGCAGAAAATATCAATTTTAGAGAAACAAAAATAAGATTAATATGTAAATCAAGTTAATTTCTCAAAGTTAAGGAGTAAATATGGGAGGAAAATTAATAAACATCGATTTCACGATGGCTATCCAAATAATAAACTTTATAGTATTAGTCTATTTTTTTTCACGAACTTTTGGAAAAAAAATTGGTAAAGTTCTGGAGGATAGAAAAAAAATGGCTTTATCTGAAATGGAAATTGTTGAAAATGAAAAAGAAAAACTAGAAGATCAGAAAAAGTCAATAGAAAAACTAAAAAAAGAATCTAAAAGACGTGCCAATGACATTTTAATAAAAGCTGAAAGAAAAGCTGATGACAGAAAAGATCAAATTATATCGCTAGCTATGAGTAATCGTGAAAGAATGATGATGAAAGCAGAAGCGGATATTGAAAAAATGCGTCAAAATGCTAAATTTGAACTTCAAAAGGAAGTTGGAGAAATGGCAGTTGAACTTGCAGAAAAAATTATCAAGGAAAATATTGATGAAAAGCAAGACGAGACTATAAACAAGTTTATTAATGAGATAGGAGATTAGAATGGCTAGTGATGAGATTGCAAAAAGATATGCATTGGCAATTTACAATATAGCAAAATCTTCTGACAACATAAATGAAGTTAGGGAAGTATTAAATATTCTTATGGAAAATTATAAAGAAGAGGAAGAATTTAGAAAAATTTTGGAAGATCCTCTAAAGAAAATTCCAGAAAAAGAAAGATTTTTAGAGAAATCTTTTGATCACGTATCTAGCGAGGCACTTGGAATAGTTAAATATATCGTGAAAAAGCAAAGATTATCACTAATTGAGGAAATAAAAGAATATTTTTTAAAACTATATTATGATGAAAATAACAAGCTTCCAGTATCTGCTATATTTGCAAAGGAGCTATCGGAAAACCAAAAGATTCTGTTAACACAGAAACTTGAAAAAAAATATAAGAAAAAAATCGTTCTTGACCTTAAAGTTGACAAAGAAATTATAGGTGGAGGAATCTTAAAAATTGGTAACGAGGTTATTGACGGTTCAATAAAAAATCAAATTGATGAAATAAAGAAAAATTTTTAGAAACGGAGGTGCTTTTCTTTGAGAATCAAGCCAGAAGAAATAAGTAAAATAATCCGAAGCGAAATTGAAAATTACAAAAGTTCATTGGATATTTCTAATACTGGAACAGTTTTGGAAGTGGGAGATGGAATTGCCAGAATTTACGGATTAAGTGATGCTATGGCAGGAGAACTTTTGGAGTTTGAAAATGGAACTATCGGAATGGCACTAAACTTGGAAGAAAGTAACATTGGAGCAGTAATTTTTGGTAAAACACAAGGAATAAAAGAAGGAAGCATAGTAAAAGGATTGGGAAAAGTAGCTGAAGTTCCAGCAGGAAATGAGCTGCTTGGAAGAGTTGTTGATGCACTTGGAAATCCTATTGATGGAAAAGGTTCAATAACAGCTGATAAATATATGCCAATTGAAAGACAGGCTTCAGGAATTATTGCCAGAAAACCTGTTACACAGCCTATGCAAACTGGAATTAAAGCGATAGATGGAATGTTCCCGATAGGAAAAGGACAAAGAGAATTAATAATCGGAGATAGACAAACTGGTAAAACAGCAATTGCAATTGATGCGATTATAAATCAAAAAAATAATGATGTTTTGTGTATTTATGTAGCAATTGGGCAAAAGAGATCGACTGTTGCACAAATTTATAAAAAATTGGAGGAAGCAGGTGCATTGGAATATACAACTATTGTTGCGGCAACTGCTTCAGAATCAGCACCACTTCAATATTTAGCACCATATTCAGGGGTTGCTATGGGTGAATATTTTATGGATCAGGGAAAAGATGTATTGATAGTTTATGATGACTTATCAAAGCATGCCGTTTCATATCGTGAAATGTCATTATTATTGAAACGTCCACCAGGAAGGGAAGCATATCCAGGAGACGTATTCTATCTTCACTCAAGACTTCTTGAAAGAGCGGCAAAATTAAGTGATAAATTAGGTGGAGGTTCGATTACAGCGCTTCCAATTGTAGAAACACAGGCTGGAGATATTTCAGCATATATTCCAACAAATGTTATTTCAATAACAGATGGACAAATATTCTTGGAAACAGATCTGTTTAATTCTGGATTTAGACCAGCGATAAATGCAGGAGTTTCAGTATCACGGGTTGGAGGAGCGGCACAAGTTAAGGCTATGAAGCAAGTTGCTTCAAAAGTAAAACTGGAACTTGCGCAATACAATGAATTGCTGGCATTTACACAATTTGGATCAGATTTGGATAAAGCTACTAGAGATCAGCTTAATCGTGGATCTAAAATTATGGAAGTACTAAAACAGCCTCAATATAGTCCATATAAAGTCGAAGAACAAGTAATTTCATTTTATTGCGTAACAAATGGATATTTTGATGATGTTCCAAATGAAAAATTGAGAACATTTGAAAAAGATTTGATAGGAGCATTCAAAAATGATTCAAATATTTTAGATGAAATTTTGGAGAAAAAATCGCTAAATGATGACTTGAAGAATAAACTTGACGAATTTATAATTAACTATAAAAAAGAATATGTCTGGTAAAGCAGGTGAAAATATATGGCAGCAAATATGAAAGAAATAAAAGAACGTATTGACAGCGTAAAAAATACCAGTCAAATTACAAATGCAATGAATATAGTATCTTCTACTAAGTTTAAGAGATTTCAAGTTCTTACTTTAAAGTCAAGAAATTATGCACGTGCTGTGGAAGAAGCTTTTGACAATCTTGTTGCGAGTCTAAAAGGAAATAAATTTGTAATTTTTGATGGAAAGCCTGAAGTTAAAAGGGTTGGAATTATTGTGATGACGTCGGATAGAGGACTTTGCGGAAGTTTTAACTCAAATACTTTTAGAAGGCTTGAAAGCATGAAGAAGGAATTCCAAAAGGAAGGCAAGGATGTTTCAGTTATAACAATTGGAAGAAAGGCTAAAGAATATTGTAAAAATCGGGATATTAACGTGGATAGCGAATATACACAGATGATTCCTGAGACAATGTTTGAAACTGGGAAAAAAATTAGTGAAGATGTTGTGCAGTTTTACTTAAATGATTTTTATGATGAAGTTTATATGATTTATTCAAAATTTGTATCGGCAGTTGAGTATAATATTCAAGTGGAAAAATTGCTTCCAATTGAGAAAAAGGAAGGATTGCCGACAAAGGAATATGTATTTGAGCCATCAGAGGAAGAAGTATTAAATTCATTTGTGCCACAAGTGCTGAATATAAAACTGTATCAATCGTTGCTTGAAAATTCGGCAAGTGAACATTCGGCCAGAATGTCAGCGATGAAGCAGGCTAATGACAATGCTTCTGAAATGATAAGAAACTTGGAAGTACAGTATAATCGTGAAAGACAAGGAAAAATAACACAGGAACTGACAGAAATAATAAGTGGTTCATTAGGTGTACAGTAATTTTTAAATTAATAGAAATATTAACAAAATTAAAAGAGCAAAATTTTAAGAAGGAGGTTAGACTTAACCGATGAATAAAGGTAAATTAGTTCAAGTAATTGGACCGGTTATTGATGTAAAATTTGAAAAAGAATTGCCGGATATTTACAATGCACTTGAAGTATATAATGAAAATGGCGAAAAGCTAGTAGCTGAAGTTCATGCACATAACGGAAATAACGTCGTAAGAGCAGTTGCAATGTCTGGAACTGAAGGATTGAGACGTGGGCTAGAAGTTATAGATACTGGTAAGCCAATTCAAGTTCCTGTTGGAAGACCTACACTTGGAAGAATCTTCAATGTACTTGGAGAGACAGTTGATGATGGCAAGGAACTTGATGCAGAAGTTTTGAGGGAATCAATCCATAAGGATGCACCTTCATTTGAACAACAAGGAACTGATTCAGAAATATTGGAAACAGGAATAAAAGTGGTAGATTTATTAGCTCCATACTTAAAAGGTGGAAAAATTGGACTGTTCGGAGGAGCAGGAGTTGGAAAGACAGTATTAATTCAAGAATTAATTAATAATATTGCAAAAGGTCATGGAGGACTTTCTGTATTTGCAGGAGTTGGAGAACGTACACGTGAAGGACGTGACTTGTATAATGAAATGACTGAAAGTGGAGTTATTGATAAGACAGCCTTAGTGTATGGACAAATGAATGAACCACCTGGTGCAAGATTAAGAGTTGGACTTACAGCACTTACAATGGCAGAATATTTTAGAGATAAAGAAGGGCAAAACGTACTTTTATTTATTGATAATATATTTAGATTTACTCAAGCAGGTTCAGAAGTGTCTGCACTTCTTGGAAGAATGCCATCAGCTGTAGGATATCAACCAAACTTGGCAACTGAAATGGGAGCTTTGCAGGAAAGAATAACATCGACAAGTACAGGTTCGATTACATCAGTTCAGGCTGTATATGTACCAGCAGATGACTTGACAGATCCGGCTCCAGCAACAACATTTGCCCATTTGGATGCAACTACAGTATTATCAAGACAAATTGCATCACTTGGAATTTATCCAGCAGTAGATCCGCTTGATTCAACTTCAAGAATCCTAGAACCGGAAATTGTTGGAAATGAACATTATAAAATTGCAAGGGAAACTCAAAAAGTATTGCAAAGATATAAAGAATTACAAGATATTATAGCAATTTTGGGAATGGATGAACTGGATGAAAATGATAAATTGACAGTAAACCGTGCCAGAAAAATTCA
Source organism: Leptotrichia sp. (assembly GCF_057270615.1). NCBI lineage: Bacteria > Fusobacteriati > Fusobacteriota > Fusobacteriia > Fusobacteriales > Leptotrichiaceae > Leptotrichia > Leptotrichia sp. The sequence goes on along the minus strand of NZ_DBHIXN010000023.1, from coordinate 15,403 downwards.
AAGATTCTTCTCGCAACCGTTCTCTGTGGCAGAACAATTTACAGGAATGAAAGGAAAATATGTTCCATTAAGAGAAACAATACGTGGATTTAAAGAAATTCTGGAAGGACTTCATGATGATTTGCCAGAACAAGCATTCCTATATGTTGGAACGATTGACGATGCAGTTGCAAAAGCAAGAGAATTGATGAGTGAATAATTAATTTTAAAAATTATATTAAAGAAAGCAGGGATTTTTTATTCCCTGTTTTCCAATAAAAATTTTTTAACAAAAAGATAGCAAGAAGTCGTAGGATTTATATAAATGGGAGCAGTCCACATTTGTAAAAATCGATGGAAGGAGGCTTTATGGCGGCAGAATTTATTTTGGAAGCAGTAACTCCAGAAAGACTTGTTTTTGAAAAGCCTGTCGAATTTGTAAAATTACGTACAGAAAGTGGAGATATTGGAATACTTGCAAAACATATTAATTATATAACACCTATTGGTGCGGGTGAGATGCTTGTTCGTGAAAAAGATAAAGAAGATGTTACATATTATCTAGAAGGTGGATTTTTAGAAGTTAGACAGGACAAAGTTGTTATTTTGGGAGTAAATATAGTTGAGGCAACTAAAGCTGAAGCAGAGAGAATGGCAAGAGAAGTAGCTATCGAAAAAGCTAAAAATCAAAAAGTGAAAGAAGATCGAGATATTTTAGGAACAAAAAAACGTATTCAAAGTAATTTAAGTAAAAAATAAATTTTAAAAATTTAAAAAATGTGTTATAATTAATATGAATAATAGTTAAATAATATTGTAAAGGTGGAATGGGAATGGAGCAAGTTAAAAAAAATAGAAAAAGAACACATTATAGAAATTACGTGAACGAAAAATTAATTGGAAACAAAAAAAAGAAATTTAAAAAATTAGAAAAATTAATTTCATTTGAAATTATTGAAAAAGAAATCATTGAAAGAATTTTAGTAAAATATTTTTTAATGAAAAAAAGTCGAACATTTTATAGAAATTTTAGAAATAAAAAGCTATTAGGAATCTTAGGAAAAAAATATAGAAGAATTTTGAGTAACTTGGATTTTGATTATGAAAAAATTTCTCCAGATCAAATAAGACGTAGATACATAGAAACTGAAATTAACCGTTCAAAATATGCAAAAGGTGTTGAATTTGATGGAAAATCCAACCAAAATGATATTTACTTCGATAAGGCTCCATTGCCAGCAGCATATTTTGTAGATGAAATTGTGTTAATGCCAAAAAATCCTACAACATTATATATGTACTGGGAAATTCGTGATGACACATATGAAAGATTAGCATCAAACAATGGAGTTATTGACAATATAGTTATAAAACTTTATAAAGATGGACATGAATACAGAAAAATTATAAGACACGAAAGAATAGGTTCACATTATATTACTGAAATTGACGCAAATCAAAATTACGAAGTATTTATCGGATATGAAGATCAGTACGGAAACTTTTCGGAAGTAGCTCATTCAGTAGAAGCTATTGCACCAAATGATAAAGTTTCTGACAATATTGATTTATTATGGGGAACTGTGAGATATGATGAAAATACAAATCAACTTATAAAATACATAAATACACCAGTTTCAACACCAGAAGGAAGGGAACTTTTAGGAGTGCCTGCTGATCTTGATTTAGATGAAAATGATGAATTTATAATTGAAGTTGTGGAAAGATTAACAAAAGTAGGAGCTTCAGAATCATTAATTGAAAGAAAAGTGATAAAAGGTAAATTGCCTCATCTTAAACTTGATATGAGTGGTTCAAGAAGTAGTTAAAATATTTTTAAAATGAAAAGGAAGGGATAAAATGGCTATTTTAAACATGTTACATGCTTGTTTACGTGTAGAAAATTTGGAAGCATCTATTGAATTTTATGAAAAGGCATTTGGATTTAAAGAAGATCGCCGTATGGATTATCCAGAACATAAATTTACTATTGTTTATTTGGCTCTTCCAGGTGAACATTTTGAAATTGAATTAACTTACAATTATGGTCACGGACCATATACAATTGGTGATGGTTTTTCACATCTTGCAATTGCTTCGGATGATTTGGAAGGAGATAATGAAAAACATAAGGCACTTGGATATGAAACAACTGATATTAAGGGATTGCCTGGAAAACCAGGACATTATTATTTTGTAACAGATCCAGATGGTTATCGTATGGAAGTAATTCGTGCAAAATAAAAAATATTAAGTAATAGTAATTGTGATAAAACAATATAAAAAGGCCGAGGTTTTCGGTCTTTTATAATAATGCTAAAAAGTTGAACTTGAAATATAAGGAGATTGTTAGATGAAGATAGTAGTTTATGGTGCTGGAGTTATGGCACAATATGTGAAAGAATCTGTAATAAATTCTGGAAATGAATTTGTTGGATTTGTTGATCCGCTTGGAAATGGAGATTTTAAAAATTTGAAGGAAAATAATGTGGATTTTGATGCAATTATAGACTTTTCACATTTTAGCCTTCTGGAAGATGTGCTGGAAGCAGGAATTAATAAAAAAGTTCCAGTATTAATCGCTACAACTGGACATTCTGAATCTCAAATAAAGGAAATTGAGGAAGCATCAAAAAAAATACCAATAATTAAAGCAACAAATACTTCGGTTGGAGTAAATATTGTCAATGAAATTGTATCTTTTGCAACAAAATTGTTAAAAGATTTTGATATTGAAATAGTTGAAAAACATCACAATAGAAAAATTGATGCTCCAAGCGGTACGGCAAATACTTTGTTAAAAATTGTGAAAGAAAACTTGGATGACAATGGAAAAGATTACAGAACAGTTTATGGAAGAGAAGGGCATAGTAAACGTGCTGAAAAAGAAATAGGAGTTCATGCTATTCGTGGCGGAAACATTGTGGGAGAACATACTGTGATTTATGCTAAAAATGACGAAATAATTGAGATAAAGCATGAAGCATTGTCAAGAAAAATGTTTTCAGATGGTGCAGTTAGAGCTGCAGAATTTCTTTTTGGAAAAAAGGCAGGGCTTTATACCATGAAGGATGTATTGGGATTATAGGAATAAGAAAATATTATTAAACAAAATAGCATCTGATAATCATGGAAGAATTAGAGATAAAACATGTTACTAAAATTTTTACTATCGCTAAATATAAGAAAAAATGGAAAAATCAGAGAAATTATGCTATACTATAACAAAGCACTTTAGAGCCAAATTTATTAAATACATATAAATGTGACAAAAAGAGCTAGGAGTATCAATATTTAGATATAAGAACCATAAGAGGGGGGCAGCTTAATAAATTTAGTTGCCTATTAAGGCTATGCTACCCAAAAATTTTGCACATAAAAAGCAAAAGGTTCAGATCAAAGAGATTCGAATATATAAAATTAGGAGGAAACTTATTATGAAAAAAAGTATTTTAGTATTATTTGCAATTTCTATGACAATGTTTGCAGCTGGAGAAAATAAAAATGTTCACGAAAAAACAGCAAAACTTCAAAAGGATTCTTATTGTAATGTTCCAAAAGAACATAGTGAATTTAAAAAAGTAGACGGTAAGAATTATTCTAGAGTAGATGTAAACTTTGAAAAATGTGTATTTGATGGTGAAACTTATGAAAATGTAAAAGTTGGAGTGTTAGTTCAAGATACTAAAAAAGCTGAGAAATATTTGAAAAAATATAAATATATGCATTTGAAGGCAGGTAAAGACTTAGTTTATAATTCAGATGACAACAGTTATTATTATACTGGTTCTTGGGCATTTAATAACGATAAGACATATCCAACAGTATTTAACGGAAAATAATAAAAGTATCTTGAAAGTGTGTAAGTGCATTTGAAATAATAGTGAGAAGGAGAGGAATGTATGATTAGAAAAATATCATTGTTAATGCTGTCAATTTTAGTGGTAATGATGGCAGGTGTGATATCATACAGTAAGGAATATAAGATGAAAGTAAAAATTATAACTGAAAAAGGTGATATAAATATAAATTTATTGCCTGAAAAATCACCTGTAACAGTAGCAAATTTTGTAAATTTAGCTAAAAAGGGATATTATGATGGATTAAAATTTCATAGAGTAATTGATAACTTTATGGCTCAAGGTGGAGATCCTACTGGAACTGGTACTGGAGGACCTGGATATCAGTTTGAAGATGAAGTTGATAATGGACTAAATTTTTCAAAAGCAGGGAAATTAGCTATGGCAAATGCAGGGCCTGGAACAAACGGAAGTCAATTTTTTATTACAACTGTTCCAACAGAATGGCTAAATGGGCATCATACAATTTTTGGAGAAGTTGAGTCAGATAATGATTTAAAAGTCGTAAAAAAATTATCAAATGGAGATATAATGAAAAAAGTTGTAGTTGAAGGAGATGTTGATGCATTTCTAAAAACTCAAAAAAATAGAGTTGATAATTGGAATAAAACATTAAAGAAAAATTTTCCAAACAAATTTTAAAAGTTAAGAAAGGATAAAAAAGTATGGCAAAAGAAAAAGTAGTTTTAGCTTATTCAGGCGGACTTGATACATCAATTATCATACCTTGGCTAAAAGAACATTATGATTTGGACGTAATTGCATGTTGCGTTGATGTAGGGCAAGATGATGATATGGAAGCAGTAAAAGTAAAAGCTATTGAGTCAGGAGCTTCAAAAGTTTATGTGGAAGATAAAAAAGAAGAATTTGTGAGAGATTATGCATTTCGTGCATTAAGAGCAGGAGCAGTTTATGAAAACAAATATCTTTTAGGGACTTCGGTTGCAAGACCATTAATTTCTAAGGCATTGGTAGATGTGGCCCATAAAGAAGGAGCGGCATATATTTGCCATGGATGTACTGGAAAAGGAAATGACCAAGTTAGATTTGAAACAGGAGTATTTTCATTAGATCCTTCACTAAAAATAATTGCACCTTGGAGAATTTGGGATATTTCTTCAAGAGAAGATGCAATTGATTATGCACAAAAAAAAGGTATAAAAATAAGTGTAACAAAAGAAAAAATTTATTCGAGAGATCAAAATTTATGGCATATTTCACATGAAGGTGGAGATATTGAAAATCTTGAAAATGAACATAAGGAAGATATTGTCTATATGATGACAACTCCACCCGAAAAAGCACCAGACAAACCAACTTATGTTGATATTACATTTGAACAAGGTTGGCCTGTAAAAGTTGATGGAAAAGCTTTAGAACCTGTAGAATTATTAAGAAAATTAAATAAAATTGCTGGAGAAAACGGTGTTGGTGTAATTGATATTGTAGAAAATAGATTAGTTGGAATGAAGTCAAGAGGGGTTTATGAAACACCAGGTGGAACAGTATTAATGGAAGCATTAAAAGAACTGGAAACTTTAATTTTTGACAAAGATACTTTTGAATTTAAAAAATTAGTATCACAAAAATATGCAAGTATCGCATATTCAGGACAATGGTTTACACCACTTCGGGAAGGGCTTGATGCATTTGTAGATGAAACTTCTAAAAATGTAACTGGTACAATAAGATTAAAATTATATAAGGGAAGCATAAAAATTGCTGGAAGATTTACTGATTTTGCATTGTATGATGAAGAAATTTCTTCATTTGGTGCAAGTGAATTGTATAGTCATAAAGATGCAGAAGGATTTATAAAATTATTCTCACTTCCAAATAGAATTAGATCTTACAAAAAACATAAATAAATTTTAGTTAAGAATTCCTGAAATTAAACAATTTTGGGAGTTCTTTTTTTGTACTTTTTTATTTATCAAAAAATCCAACTTATTTTTTTATAATTAAAATAGAATTTTGCTATAACTAAAATTTATTACAAACAAAAACTAAAAAATATAGTTTAAAAATTTACAAAATGGATTTTTTGTAGTACAATATAGAAGAATTGATAGTACAAATGTAAGTGATATTATAGTAAAATTGATTTAAAGGTGAACTCAAAAGTTATGGCTATTTTGCTCAATCCCTAAGTTCATATAACTTTTAATAGTTTAATTTTGAATGAGCTTGGGTATATTTTCTATTTAAATAGTAGATTTGTTTTGAAATAAATAAAAAAATAGCTATAAAAGTAAAAAGTTTTACAAATTAAATAACAAAGCATTTGTGTGACTAGAAATTAAAAATCCTTGTTTTAAAATTAAATAAATATGAGGGAAATAAAAAATATTGTATTAATGGGATTTTATAAATTTTTAAAAATAATAAAAAATACTTTAAATTGGGAGGATTTATGAGAATAAAAGATTTGTTTGAGAAAAAGGAGCATTTGATTTCTTTTGAGATTTTTCCGCCAAATAAAAATTTTTCTGAAGAGAGATTAAAGGATGTAACGGCTGAATTAGTACAATACAAGCCTGATTTTATAAGCGTTACGTATGGTGCTGGAGGGAAGACCAAAGGTGGGACTATTGAAATGGCTTCACATATTAAAAATAATCTAAAGACGGAAGTATTGGCTCATTTAACTTGTGTTGGAAGTAAAAAAAGTGAAATTAACGATTATTTGAAAGAAGCAAAGAAATATAATATAGAAAATATTTTGGCACTTCGTGGAGATGTTCCGCAAGGGGAAACAGAAGATATTTATAATAGAGGAGATTATAAATATGCTTCAGAGTTAATTAGCGATTTGAGAAAAAACAGTGAGTTTAATGATTTTTCAATTGGTGGTGCATTTTATCCTGAAACTCATTATGAAAATAATGATTTAGTTGATTTATTTCATTTGAAAAATAAAGTTGAGGCTGGTACTGACTTTTTAGCTTCACAAATGTTCTTTGACAATGATGTTTTTTTTAAATTTAAGGAACAAGTTGAAAAATTGGATATAAAAGTTCCGTTAATTGCAGGAATTATGCCAGTTACAAATGCAAAACAAATAAAAAGAATTGTTGAGCTTTCAAAATGTTCTGTACCTGAAAAATTAGATAAGTTGCTGGAAAAATATGGAGATAATCCAGAATCTATGAAAAAAGCGGGAATAATGTATGCAAGTGAACAAATTATAGAATTACTGGCTTATGGAATTAGAGGTATTCATATTTATACGATGAATAAGTCTGAAATTGCTAAAGAAATTATGAAAAATATTGAATTTGCAAGATGAGTTTAATAAAAAATTTATCAAACATAACAAGTAAGATGCAAAATAGGAGGTAAGGTTATGTCTATAAAAAAAGTTTTAACAATTGCAGGATCTGATACAAGCGGAGGAGCTGGAATACAAGCAGATTTGAAGACTTTTCAAGAAAGAGGAGTTTATGGGATGAATGCCCTTACAGTTATTGTTACAATGGACCCACGAAATAGATGGGCACATAAGGTTTTTCCAGTTGAAGTGGATGTTATTAAAGAGCAAATTGATACTGTTATAAATGGAATTGGAGTAGATGCATTAAAAACTGGAATGCTTCCAACAGTAGAAATTATTGAATGTGTGGGTTCTGTTTTAAAGGATTTAAAAAATCCAATTGTTATTGATCCTGTCATGGTTTGTAAAGTAACTAGCGGATCAACTGAAAATCTTTTTCCAGAAAATGTAGATGCAATGAAAAAGTGTTTGCTGCCTTATGCAACTGTTGTTACTCCAAATCTATTTGAAGCAGCGCAGTTAGCTGGAATGGAAAAAATAGATACAATTGAAGAAGCAAAGAAAGCAGCTAAAAAAATATACGATTTAGGTGCTAAAAATGTTGTAATCAAAGGAAGAAAGTTTTTTGCAGGAGATAAATCTGTAGATATTTTATACGATGGAAATAATTTTGAATTTTTTGAATCTGAAAAAATAGATACAGAATGGAATCATGGGGCAGGATGTACATTTTCAGCTTCAATAACTGCGGAAATTGCCAAAGGAGCAACAGTATCTCAAGCAGTTGCCACAACTAAAAAATTAATAGCCGAAGCCTTAAAGCAATCTTTTAAATTAAATGATTATACTGGACCATTAAACCATAAGGCATTTGCATTAAAATAATATTTTGAAGTATAAAAAACTAAAGGATAAAAATAATTTGGAGAAAATTTATTGTAATCTAATTTTACAGTTTGTTTTCTCTTTTTTTATTTTAGTATATTTTTATTTTAAAATTTTAAAGATATTCTTGTAATACTATTTTTTATTTAAACAGAGAGCTGACTCAAGATCACTTGTTAGTATTTTTAAATGAGACTTAGCATAAGAAGTTTATTTTTGATAATTTTTTCAAAATATAGTATAATGTAAAAGTAAATCAAATATTGAATAAAATTAGGAAATAATATAATTTTTTATGAAATAAAAAAACAAAAAATTATAAAAGTAAAGGTTATAAAAATTAAGGATTTTTATCGAAAAATAATAGAATCTGTGTTAATTGAAGTTTTAAATGATGATTGATAAAAATTGATAAGGAGGAAGAATGATTTATTTAGATAATTCTGCTAGCACAAAGCCGTATAAAGAAGTTATAGATGTGCTAGTTCAGACAATGGAGGAAAATTATGCAAATCCTGATGCAATTCATGATTTTTCTCATAAAATTCTTTTAAAAGTAAAAAAAGCTAGAAAAATTGTGGCTGATTATCTAAAGGTGGAAGCTGACAGAATTTTCTTCACGGCAGGTGGTGGAGATGGGAATAATCTTTTGCTGCAGGGAATTATTAATGCAAATTCTCGTACCAAAAAACATTTGATTACTACAAAAATTGAGCATCCATCTGTTTATGAAGTATTTAGACATTATGAAAATGCTGGTTTTGAAGTTGATTATCTGGATGTTGACAAGGATGGATTTATAAATTTGCAGCAATTGGAGAATATGATTCGCAAAGATACAATGCTAGTTTCTGTGGGTGCTGTAAATAGTGAAACAGGGGCAATTCAGGATTTGGAGAAAATTTCTAAGATTATTCGGGATAAAAATAGAGATACGTATTTTCATACTGATTTTGTGCAAGGATTTGGATGTACAAATATAAAATTTGATAAAATCCCTGTGGATGCGATAACGGTAAGCGGGCATAAAATTCATGCACCAAAGGGAATCGGGGCAATTTATGTAAACAAACGTGTTAAGATTACTAATGTAGTTTTTGGGTCAAATGCGGAAAATGGAATTGTAATGAGAACGATGCCGACAGAATTGATTCTAGCATTTGCAAAGGCTGTGGAAATTTTGGAAAAAGAAGATAAAAAGGAAATGGAACATTCTCAAAAAATAAAAAAAATGCTTGCAGATAAAATATGTGAAGAAATTACCGATGTTAAGTTAAATTCTTTGCTTGATTTGCAAAAATCAAGTCCAAAAGTTCTGAATATATCTTTTAGAGGGACAAAGGGCGAAGTGCTGACACATTTTTTAGGAATGTATCAAATTTATGTTTCCACAGGTTCAGCTTGTTCTTCTAAAAAAGGGAATAGCAGAATACTGGAAGTTATGGGGCTTAATCAGTCGGAACTGGATGGAGCGATAAGATTTAGTTTTTCAAGTGAAAATACAGAAGAGCAAATTGATGAAGTTGTAAAAAGACTGAAGGAAAGTGTAGAAAGAATTAGGAAAATGAAGTAAAATTTATAAAATATAGGAAGGGAAAAAATGAACAATTATACTGACAAAAATTTATTGAATGCGGTGGGGCTTTCTTATGGAGAGCTATCATTAAAAGGGAAAAATAGAGGACAATTTGAAAAAAAATTACGAAATAAAATTAACAAGGTGCTAAAAGGATTTGATTACCAATTATTTGATGACTTGTCAAAATTATATGTTTTAATAAATCCTGAAAACTTAGAGGAAATAACGGATAAATTAAAAAAAGTTTTTGGAATAGTTGGGCTTAATCAGTCAGCAAAAGTTGAAAGAAATGATGAATTTATTAAGGAAAAGGTGCTGGAATTTGCAAATTATGCTTATGAACAAGGTGCTAGGACATTTAAAATAAAAGTTAATAGAAGTAACAAGGGATTTGAGAAGAAGTCTATGGATTATGCACGTGAATTGGGAGCTTATGTACTTGTAAACAGTCCTTTTGAAAAGGTTAAGATGAAGGATCCTGATATTATGATAAATGTTGATATTAGAAAAAATGTTTATATTTATACAGATAGAATAAAAACTTATGGCGGGCTTCCACTTGGATCGACTGGAAAAGGGCTTGTGCTTTTATCTGGAGGAATAGATAGTCCCGTTGCTTCTTTTATGATGGCAAAAAGAGGAATGCGTCTGAATTTCGTAACATTTCATAGTTTTCCGTTTACAAGTCAGCAGGCTCTTGAAAAAGTAAAGGAACTGACAAATATTTTGTCGCTTTATGTTGGAAAAACAAGACTTTATTCATTAAATATATTGAAAATTCAGGAAGCGATAAATACAAAGACAAAAAAAGATCTAGCTACAATTTTGACAAGACGTGCTATGATGCGTCTAGCTGAAAGAATATCAAATACTATGCAATATCAGGCTTTAATTACAGGAGAAAGCCTTGGACAAGTCGCTTCTCAAACAATGGGAGGTCTTACTTGTACAAATGCTTCAGTAGAAAAACTGCCAGTATTTAGACCACTTATCGGGATGGATAAAACAGAAATAATAGAAATTGCAAAGGAAATAGAAACTTATGAAAAGTCTATTGAACCTTATGAGGATTCCTGTGTAATTTTTGCACCAAAGCATCCAGTTACAAATCCTAAATTAGAAGATGTTCTAGCTGAAGAAGCAAAAATTGAAAATTATGATGAAATTATGGATGAAATTTTTGAAGAGAAGGAATATTTTAATTTTGGATAGGAGTAAATTTTAAAAAATAATAATGGAGAAAATTATGAAAGAAAAAAAAGATTTAAAAAAACAGAAAAAGGAAATAGAGAAATCTAAACTAGGATTTAAAAGAAAAATAGATGAAATAAAAAAGATAATTTATTTAATTTATAGAAATTATCGAGATGGTGAAACTCAAATACTTGCTATTTCTCTGACTTATTATTCACTTCTCGCAATTTTTCCCGTGGTTGCCCTTGTACTGGGAATTACAAAAGGTTTTGGATTAGATAAGATATTTATACAAAAGTTTTTTGAACTATGGCCTGGAAATAATAGTTTTCTAAAATTAATTGTTGACATAGCTCAAAGACTGCTTTTATCAACTGAAAGTAGCATATTGACTGGAGTAGGGATTGTGATTTTGATTTATTCTGCAGTAAAAGTTCTTATAATGCTTGAAAACTCATTTAATAAAATCTGGAAAATAAATAAAAAAAGATCACTTACAAGAAGAATAGTTGACTATGTTGCAATTATATTTTTAGGACCAATATTTTTTGTTCTACTATCAGCCCTAAATTCATTTGTAATTGAACAAGTATCAAAAAATTCTCCTAATAATGCTATTTTAATAAATTTATTTATTGGATTTTTGGGCCCTGCAACATACATTCTCTTATTTAGTTATTTATTTTATATTATTCCAAATACCAATGTGAAAATAAAACCAGCAGTTTTTGCAGGAGTTGTAACAACGGCACTTACTTTTGGATGGAAATTACTATTTTTGCTGTTACAGTCTTCAATTACCAAGTATAATATAATTTATGGAAGTCTTGCATTAATACCGATTTTTCTAATTTGGGTACAATATGTCTGGGTAACGATTTTACTTGGTGCTCAAATAGCTTTTTCAATACAGACTTCAGATGAGTTTTTGTATAATGAAAAAATTGAAATGCCGATAAAAATAAAAAGAGAAGCAGGAATATTGATTTTATCATTAATTATCAAAAATTTTATAGAAAAAAAGGAAGCCTTTACATATCAAAAATTGACTGATAGACTTGGAATGGAAGTATTTTTTGTAAAAGAAGTGCTTTCTGATCTAGAGAAAATGGGATTTATAAATGAAGTGTTTTATGATAAAAACTCTGATAGCCAATATCAAGTTGCCTACAGTCCTGAAACTATAACAATTAGAGAGTTTATGCGAAAATTTGATACTAAGAATATTGAACATTACGAAAATATTTTTGATAATCTAAATGAAGAAGATGAAAAATTGCTTGAAAAAATAAGAGAAAAACTGGCAATGAAAAAAATTGAAAATTCTGAAAATGAAAACATAAATAGAATTGAAAGTGAAAATGAACCTCAAAAACAACCACAATCATCTTCAGAAACAGAGCATACTGAAAATTCTGTACGTTCTGTAAAGCCAAGAAAATCAGAAGAATTAACAATAGATTTTCAAATTTCAAAAGAACCAAAACAGCAGGATAAAAATTTTCAATTAAAAAATTCACAAGAAAAAATAAAAGAAGAAAAAAAAGATGAAGACGAAACTGAAGAAAAGCCAGATACATTAAAAATGGAAGATCCTGAAAAAGATAAAAAAAAGGTTAGATATGAAGATGGAACTTGGAAATTTTTCTAGGATTAAAATTTTCAATTTATTTTTATTAAAAATATTTGCATAATTTTTATAGGAAGGAGAATGTAAAATGATGTTGTTAATACTGGCAATAATTATAAATATTTTTATAACGGCTATAATAATTATTTTTTTAAATAAAAAAAACAATGAAAATTTGGAAAAGATAATATTAAATCAGATTAATGAAAATAATCTACAAAATTTTGAAGAAAGTAAAAGAAAATTTGATGAAATTGAAAAGTCAATAAATTTAGGTACAAAAAATAGTTTGCTTGAAGGAACAAACAGTATTGGAATACTTTTGTCAGAAAATAATGAAAAACTTCTTTTAAGATTTAATGAATTGGGGCAAAATATAAATGGAACGATAAATACAAACAACCAGCTTTTATCTAAAAATCATACAGAAAGTAGTCGACTTTTGACTGAAAGTATGAATAATGCTATTCAAAAGCTGTCAACGGGATTAAATGAGAATAATACAATATTGACTGGAGTTATGAATGAAAATAATAATAGGCTTACAAAAAATATAAATGAATTTAAGGATGTTCTTAATAAAAATATAAACGAGAATTTTGAAAAACTAAATCAAAAGGTGGAGAATAGACTTGATTTGATGAATACAAAAGTAGAAGAACGTTTGTCAAAAGGTTTTGAAGAAACGACAAAAACTTTTGGAAATGTTTTGGAGCGACTTAGTAAAATTGATGAGGCACAGAAAAAAATTGAAGCATTGTCAAGCAACGTTGTTTCGCTTCAAGATGTTCTTACTGACAAAAAAAGCCGGGGTATATTTGGAGAAGTTCAGCTTTATCAAATTTTGGCATCAGTTTTTGGAGAAAAAAACGACAAACTTTATCAAAAGCAATATAAACTTTCAAATGGAACAATAGTCGACTCAATTATTTTTACACCCGAACCATTAGGAAATATCGCAGTTGATTCAAAATTTCCACTAGAAAATTACAGAAAAATGTACAATAACGAATTATCACGAATTGAACGGGAAAATGCAAGAAAAGATTTTTCAAATAATCTAAAAAAACATATAGATGCAATTTCTTCAAAATATATAATAAAAAATGAAACAAGTGAACAGGCAGTACTATTTTTACCTGCTGAAGCAATTTTTGCTGAAATAAATGCCTATCACACTGACATAATAGAATACGCCTACAAAAAAAATGTAAGAATAGCTTCGCCTACGACGTTAATATCAGTATTAACTGTAATTCAAGTTATAATGACAAATTTAGAACGTGATAAATATGCAAGTGTTATTCAACAGGAACTTGAAAAATTAAATGCAGAATTTACAAGATACCAAACCCGTTGGAGCAGTCTTCAAAAAGATATTGAAAAAGTCTCAAAAGATGTAAAAGATATTACAACAACCTCAAATAAAATAAGTAAACGTTTTACAGCAATTTCAAACGTCAAATTTGATAAAAATCCGCAAAATATATTTGAAACTGTACAAAATAAAATTACTGAAAATTAAATTAAGTAAAATATTTGTTTTATCAAAATAATAAAAAATTCTAAATTAAAAAATTGCAATAATTAAAATTTATAAACTTTTAAATAAAAAATAACAGATGATTATAAAAATAAAAGTGATCAAAATAAATAACAGCAATATTTATAATCTCAAAAATTTAAGATTTCTTGTCAAATATTGAAAAAAGTAATAGTTAAAAATTCAAGAATGCTGTGTTTATTGAAATTTTATAATTTAAAAAATGGCTAAAAAAACAGAAAAAGGAGAAAATTTAAGATGTTAAAAAATGGAATAATATTCGGGAAATTTTATCCACTTCACATTGGGCACGTTGATTTTATACAGCAAGCAAGCGGTTTTGTGGAAAACTTATATGTTATTGTCTGTAGTGATAATGATAGAGATAAAAAACTTTTTGAAGAGTCAAGAATGAAAAAAATGCCGACTATAAAAGATCGCCTTAGGTTTGTGGAAAAAACTTTTAAACATCAAAAGAACATAAAGATTATACATTTGGCAGAAGATGGAATTCCATTTTACCCAAATGGATGGAAGTTATGGAGTGAAAGAGTACAGGAAACATTATTAAAAAATAATATAAAAATAGATGTAATTTTCACAAATGAAACTCAAGATGTAGAAAATTACAAAAATAATTTTTTAACATTGCCAAATTTTGAAAATACATTTAATAAAGATTTAAAAATTAAAATAATAGATATAAATAGAAATAATTTTCATATAAGTGCAACAGAAATAAGGAAAAATCCCTATAAAAACTGGTTTTTTATTCCTAAATATGTAAGAGAATTTTTTGTGTTAAAAGTTGCAATAATAGGCTCGCAACATTCAGGAAAGACTAACTTAACCCATAAATTATCAAATTATTACAATACAACTTATGTAAAAGACTATAAAAAAGAATACATAAAAGAGGAGTTGCAAAATAATGTAGATAATCTTCAATATGATGATTATAGCAATATAGCTTATGAACATAATAGAAGAATAATAGATTCTATAAAAAATGCAGAAAAATTAAGTTTTATCGATTCAGATTTTTATTCTTTACAATCTTTTTCAATTCTTGAAACAGGCAAAAAGCATCCTGTAGTAGAAGATTTTTTAAAACATACAAGTTTCGATGTGCTGATATATATAAAAAATATTTCAAATAAAATTCAAGATTTTAAATATGATAAGATATTACAAAAATTATTAAAGGAAAATAATCAAAAATATATTGAGTTATTTCATAAAACAAATAAAAGCCTTACAGAAAATTATGTAAAAAGTATTCAAATAATAAATAATTATTTAGAAAGTTAAGAAAATCAAAAAAACAATAAAATATATTTAAAAATTTTTTTAACCTATTTTTCTAGATAAAATCAGCATTACAGTCAATTATGCAACACGCCACTAAAAAAAAATCAAAAAAGTAGTTGACAAATAAAATCATTTATGATAATATATA
>NZ_DBHIXN010000022.1:6364-32829 GCF_057270615.1 Leptotrichia sp. | reverse complement strand
AAGGAGAATTAAAAGAAATATGAAAAAAATTGTAATTATCTTTTTTTTTGTTTTTAGTTTTATAACAATTTCTGCTGGAAACAATGTTTCATCCACAAAATCATCATTATTAGTAGATTGGGACAATATTCAAAATGAATTTGTACAAATGATAAATAGTGGGATAGAAAAGATGATACCTGGATTATTAGTTCTGTTAAGTGTACTCACAGTTCTTGAAATAATGTGGGTTTTATATGGCTATGCAGTAAAAAATGTGTTGGAAAATTTATGGATGTCCTTGTTAAGAATAATGATAAGATTTTCAATACTGGCATACGTTATACCTAATGCAATTTCTTTAATTGATATGGGATATGGAATATTTTCTGGAATTGGCTCATATTTTATGGGAAACAGCGGAGGAACTGTAACTTTAAATAGTATATGGGCAATAGCTGGAAGGGAAACAGGAAAAATTTTAAAAATTATTAATGAATCAAACTTTAATTTTTTTAATATTATTACTGATTCAAAGCTATTTTTTGAAGAACTTGGGAAAATGCTGCTGTTAATAGGGGTTATTATTCTTGTGTATTATTTTGTAGTAAGAATAATATTTGAAATGATGATGGCAGTATTGCAGTTTAGAATGGCTTTGGGCTTATCTTGGGTATTTTTGCCTTTTGATGTAAATTCGATTACAAAAAGAGATTTAGGAAATAAAGCATTGACAACGCTATTTCTCACAGGAAGTAAAATAGTTGTAATAATGGCACTGGGAGGAATAGTATTTAAAAACTTGGATATGGCAGGATTTGGGGAAGTCACTTTTAAGGAATTGAAATATGAAACTATATTTTTATTTATCACAGTAGGAATGGTAATGGCTTTTGTAATGAATGAGGCAGACAAGATAACAACGACACTTGCCAGAGGAAATTAAAAAGTGGGAGGAAATTGTGGATATACGAACTAGAAGATTTAATTTGATAATGCTTTCTACATCAATATTTCTTGCCATAATATTTACAGGACTGCATATATTGTCGAAAATTTATGTAATAAATGTAACGCCATCAATTCCTTTGGGAATATATAAACTGGAAAAATTTGATGGAGTATTGAAAAAGGGAGATTTAGTTGTTTATGAGGTAGATGATAAATATAAAAATTTGACAAGTATAAAAAGGACAATGTTTAAATCGGTAAAGCCTGTTGCTGCATTTTATGAGGATAAAGTTGAAATAAAAGATAATCGGATATATGTAAATGGTGAAGATTATGGAGAAATATTTTCCAAAGTATCATCTAATTTCAATGGAAAAATGAAGGAAGATGAAGTTTTAACATTATCTAAAGTCAGGGGGACATTTGATGGAAGATATTATGGTGCAATAAAGAAGTCAAAAATAGAGAAAAAAGCAAGGTTGATATATGAGTTTAGAATATGAAGATAAGATGATTAAACTAAAATCTAATGAAAAAAAGAAAATTGAAATACATAAGAAAATAGTCAAGACAGATGAAAGAATAAGGGAAATCAGAAGAGAAATAGCAAATGATACAAGAAGGCTAAATACATCGGAAAAAAATGAGAAATGGAAGCAAAGGACAAGAAAACTGATTGAAATGGGAGTTCTTCTTGAAATTGCAGATATTTTAAATGAAGATAAGGCAACATTACTGGGATATTTTATGAAGTTTCAGTTTTTAAGCAGGGATGAAATTAAGGATTGTAAAATTATGGGCGGTGAAGAGTTTCAGATGAGAGAAGAAAAGAAGCAAATGTTAAAACGAAGATTGGAGAAAAAAGATGAGTTTAGATAATTTGAAAGAAATGATGAAAAATGAAGGGTTTTCTCCTATAGAAAATGAAGATTTTGAAGAAATAAAGCAAAAAGAAACTAACAAAGTAATGGAACTTCAAGGCGATGAATTAAAAGAAAGGGTGAAATTAGAAAAATTAGAAATAAAAGCTGAACTTACTGAGGAACTTGAACAGTTCATACACGATGAGAAAAGAAAATATAATCAGGAAAAAAGAAGAATTGAGAGTGAGTATGATGAAAAAATTTACCAGTTAGAACAACAGCAGAAAAAAAATTATCGAGATAGGAGAGAAAAACTATATGAAACAGAAGACTTTTTAAAAATCAGAGAAAATGAAATTGAAGCGGAAATGCAGAAATTGGATGAAAAGATAACTGAAGGGAAAAATGAATTAAAAAAGTTGAATGAAGAAATAGATAAAAAATTGGGATTTAAAGAATATCTAAGTGAAAACGACTTTATATACAGAAATAAGTTGGAAGCTGTATTGATACTGAGAAAATTGAAAAATAAAAGAATAAAGATACTGGGCAAAATAGAATATGACACTGTTTTTAAAAATATTATTGGAGGAGTGAATGAACTGATAAAAATGAATAATTTGATAATAGATTACAAAAAATTTGTAAAAGGGCAGGAAACAAAAAAGAAATAAAATTTTAATTAATAAGGAAGGGCTAGAATAATGTTGCTGAATATGTTTCAAAAAAATGAGAAAAAAGATTATTTAAAAAGGATAGGAGTAAAATTTTCTAAAGATGAAAAACAGGAAATAAAGAAAATGATAAAATCAAATTTGACTCTTGAACAGTTTAAATTATGTATAACACCTGTACTTAATGAGGAGGTATTACAAAAAAGAGCTGAAAATAACTTGGATGATAGTAAATGGGAAAAACTTATGATGAAAAAGCTGGACGTAAATCAGATGAAGGAAATTAGGAAAGGATTTGAAAGAGGATTATCTGAAGAGGATGTTGAGCTGTATGTAAAAAGTGGATATGACAGCAAAACAATGGAAAAAATTAGAAATATGCTTGAAAAAGATAAAGATAATGAGTATCTTCGAGAATATTTGATGTTAAAGGATAAAAAGGAAATAAGATCCATTACTAATGAAAAATTGGAAAAATATATTGAGGAAAGTAAAATGAATGAGCTTAGAAATAAGGCTGATAAAATGGAAAAATGGTATGAAGCTTCAATATATGCAGGTAAAAATACATTTAAATATTACTCTTCAGAAAAAATAAGAGATGATGAAAAATATGTTACGAAAAAAGTCAAAGAAAATGCAAAAAATCTTGAATATGCAAGTGAAAGGCTTAAAAATAACAGGGATTTAGTTTTAGAAGCAGTAAAACAGGATGGACGGGCTTTACAATTTGCAAGCGAGGAATTAAAAAATGATAAGGAAGTTGTGATAGAATCTGTAAAAAACTACCCTAATTCCTATCAATATGCAAGTTCTGAAATGCAAAAGGATGGAGATGTCATAACGGAAGTTTTAAAGAGAAATGAAGATGCTTTAAGTTATGGAGATGAAAATATTAAGCAAGAAATAGAGGAGATTAAGGAAAAATACAAGGACAGTGATTTTGATGGGCTGACAGATAGAGAAGAAAAATTTGTGTATGAGACAAAGCCTTATTCAAAAGATACTGATTTAGATAAAAAGAATGATTATGAAGAAATAAAGATAAATTATACAAATCCGAAAATAAAAAGTAAGGATATCGAATTTGAAAGATAGTAAAGGAGATGATCAATAAATGAAAAAGTGCATATTGTTTCTTATGATAATTTCAAGAATTTCCTTTTCTGGCGGAGAAATAAGTTTTCAGAAACAGAAGGAAAAAGTTGAACAGGAAAGAATTGAAAAATTGAAAATTCAAACAGATAGTGGTATTGATAAAAGTAAAGAATTAAAGGATTTGCCTAAAGAAGATACAAGCAATATTCAGTCACAAAGCAACAGATTATTTTATGATGATAAATCTGTAAAAAAAGTTAATAATGTTTCTCATGCTCAAAAAAATATTGGAAACAGAAAACTTGTTGAATATATTAAAACACAGAATAGTAGACTAAATGAAAATGAAATACAAAATATACTTGGCTATGTTTTCAAGTACAGCAAAGAGTATAACTTTAATCCATATTTAGTTTTAGCAGTTATGAATACTGAAAGCCATTTTAATCATTCAACGGTATCAAGTGCTGGAGCAAGAGGGCTTATGCAGTTAATGCCTTTTAATTTTAAGGAATTTGGAGTGGATAACAGCATATCAGGAAATATAAAGGGAGGTGTGTTGCATTTAAAAAGAGATTATGAAAAAACTGGGAGTGTTTCAAAAATGCTGGTCTGTTATAACGCTGGCTGTGGAAGATTAGCAAATAACGCTTGGAAAGGGATAAAGGAAACAAGGGAATATATACCAAAAGTAATTCAGAAATATAATAAAATAATAAACTTGTAACTATATTTTCTCACACGTGAGAAAATCAAAATTAGGTCAGTGGATTTTTTTCATTACAAAAGTTTTGAGAAAAAACACTGAGCAGTAAAAATAATAAGAATTATGAAACAAGATTTGAAGGAGTGGAAAATGTTTAATAATATTGTAAAAATTTTAATGGGAATATCAGTTATTTCTTCGTTATCTTTTTCTAAGGGGGAAATTAATTTTCAGAAACAATTAATAAATGAAGATAGTAAAAAGATGGAAATAATTGAAAATAACGCAACTAAGAGCAATAAGGACAGAGAAGAAAAAATAAGATATAAAATTGTAGAATTTGCAAAAACTCAGATTGGAAAGCCTTATGTGTATGGTGCAACTGGAAGTAGCAGTTTTGACTGTTCCAGTTTTGTACAGTATGTGTTCAAAAAAACATTGGGAATTACAATTCCTCGTGTTTCGGCAGAACAGTCGGTATTTAAGCCAAAATTGCATAATAATATTAAGAAGGGGGACTTGCTATTTTTTGAAACTTTGGAAAAGGGCAGAATTTCACACGTTGGGATGTATATTGGGAATAGACAGTTTATACACGCCAGTTCAAAAAGTAAAAGAGTAACAGTATCTAATTTTGCTGGGTTTTATCAGGATAAATTTAGATGGGCAGTGTCGGTTATATAAATGTAGGAGGAGATAGTATGGAAAGTAAGGTAATTCAACAATTTTTAGGAGAGATTGATGGTGTAAAATTTGATAAGGAAAATGTATATTATTCATCAGAACATATTTTATCAAAAGTAGAAGAAAAATTTGGAAATGTATATAACAAAGAATTTGTAAAAGAATTGAGAGATACAATTAATACTTTAAATTTAAAATATGACGAGTTTAGTTTTGATACTTTGGAACATGATTTTAGTGATTGTATAGAGGAAGCTGATGAATTTAAAAATGTAGAATTTATGTATTATGGAGATGATTGGAAAATTGAAATATTAAATGAAGGGATAAAGAATAATGAGTATTTAAAAACTGAAAAAGATAAAAATGTAAGTGAAAACCAAAAGCAAAATCTTTCTAAAAGTTTTTGGAATACTGATATCAAAGATTTAGAGAGATAAAAATAAAAGGGAGAAAATATGAAAAAATTAATAATAGCAGAAAAGCCAAGTCTTGCACGTAATATTGCAAGTGCATTGAATGTCAGGGTTAATAAAGAGGGGTATATGGAAAATGAAAAGTATATTGTTTCTTGGGCTTTTGGGCATTTGTTTAAATTAAGGGATGTTGATGGATATGTTGGAGAAAAGAGGAAATGGAGTGAAGTTAAACTTCCATTTTTTCCTGAAAAGTTTGAATTTGATTTGAAAAATGATTTGGGAATAAAGAAACAGTATAAGATATTAAAAAACCTTATTAACAGCAAGGAAGTTGATGAGATAGTAAATGCAGGAGATGCAGACAGGGAAGGGCAAATTATAGTGGATATTATTATCAATGCTATAAAAACTGATAAGAAGATAAAAAGATTGTGGCTTCCCGAACAAACTGAAGAAACGATAAGAAAAGCTATAAATAATCTTAAAGATAATTTCAGATATAAAAATTTATATAATGAAGGGCTTGCAAGGACATATATGGACTGGCTTATGGGAATCAATCTTACAAGATATATTTCGTTAAAGGCAAACATTCTTTTTCCAGTTGGACGAGTTCTTATCCCGGTTATAAAATATATTTATGATAGAGATTTGACAATTAAAAATTTTATTCCTGAAAAATATTTTACTGTTGAGAGCGAAACTATGTGTAATGGAACTTTATTAAAACTTGTCTGCGATAAAAAATATAGCCTTTTAGAACTTGAAAAAGCTAAAAGTTATTCGTATGAGTTAAATAGAAATAAAGGGATTGTGAAGGATATAACTGAAAAGGAAATTATTCTTAATCCTCCAAAACTTTTTTCACTTTCAAAATTACAAAGCAAATTGTCGAAAGAAAATAAAATAAGTTTTGTAAAATCTCTTGAAATTATACAAAAGCTCTATGAAAAGGGATTTATTACATATCCTAGAACAAATACAGAATATCTTGCTGAAGAGGAAAAAGACAAGGTGAAAGAACTTATAAAATTATATAGTGATTATGAACTGGAGTTTAAGGACAACAAAAGAATATTTGACAGCAGTAAGATTGAGAGCCATAGTGCAGTAATGCCAACTTTGAAAATTCCTGATATGAATAGTTTGAATTTGGAAGAAAAAATAATTTTTGAAACAATAAGAAATAGATTTATTTCTAACTTTTTGAAGGAGCAAACTATAGTTAATCAAACTGAAATAGAGATTGCTGTGAGAAATGAAATATTTAATTTAAAAGGAAAATCAGTAAAACAGAAAGGATTTTTAAAACATGAAAATCAGAAGATTGATAATAAGTTGCCGTATTTTGAAATTAGCCAGGAAATTGATATTGATTTTAAAGTTGTTGATAAATTAACAATTTCTCCTAAAAAAGTTACTGAGGAAAATTTAAGTAATTATTTAAAAAATCCTTTTAGAAAAGAGAAAAAACAAGAAGATGAGGATGATACACAGGAATATAGAGAAATAATGAAAGGAGTAGAGATTGGTACGGAGGCAACTAGAACAGGGATAATTGAAAATGCTAAGAAATATGGATATATTACTTCTGAGAAGCAGAATTTTAGTATAACTGAAAAGGGGATAAGATTAATTGAGCTATTAGATTTACTACATATTAATCTTTATGCGGAAAAAACTGTTGAATTTTCTATGCTTCAGAAAGATATTTGCAATAACAGAAAAAATATAAGTGATATTATTGAGAAAACTAAAAGTGAGTTGCAAAATATAATAAATCAAGATGTAGAAGTTGAAAAATTTAAAAAAGAAATGGAAGTTATTGGAAAATGTCCTAAGTGTAACAGCAATATTTATGAGAACAGTAAAAGTTACTATTGCAGTAATTATAAGAATGGATGTAAGACATCTCTTTGGAAAGAAGCAAGTTATTTTGGACAGAAAATAAAGGTAAATAAGGATAATGCAAAAAAATTATTAAGTGGAGAACAGGTTGTGTTTAAGATAAAAAGTAAAAGTGGAAAGGAGTATAATGCACATTTTGGAATAGAGATAAATGGGGATTATTTGAACTTGCAAAGAAAGGATTTTATAAAAATAGAAAAATGATAATTAAAATTTGAAATTGCAAAATTTTATATTAGGGGGAAAAAATGGGATATAAAATTCAAAATGTATTGGAAAGTGCACATAAAAAAGTAAATGAAAATTTTAGTGAATATATTAACTATCTTCACGTTATGGGAAACAACTATAAATATTCTGCAATGGAACAATTAAATATATTTTTTATTCGTCCTGAAGCTGTGGCTTGTGCAGAATATGACTTTTGGAAAGAAAACTTTAACAGAGTTGTAGAAAGAAATCAGAAGGGAATACCTGTATATAGTATAAGGAATGGAAAAAAGAATGTCAGGTATATTTTTGATGTTACACAGACAGTATCTTTAGATAAGAGAAACGATGAAAAACCTAAATTATGGGAATTTAATAATAGAACTCATAAAGATGTCTTTGAAAGAATGACAGGAAAATCAGATTTTGAAGAAGCACAAATGGAGCTTATAAACCAGACAATGCTTGAAAACAGCAAATTAGACACTTTTAACTACAAAGATGCAGAAGTTCTTGAAAGTTTTATCAAAAAATCTGTTTTAATAGCACTTGATCAGAGAATGGGAATTAATAAAAAGGATATATTTAATGAAAAGGAAAAAGAGATTTATTCCTTGTTTTCAGATTTTAGAACTATGGAATTAATATCTTCAGAAATATCCAAGATAGCCAAAAAAGTTTTAATTAAAGTAAGTAAAGAAATTCAAAAAATAAATGATGAAACAGTTTTAGAGCAAAATAGCAAAATTGGATATGAGATAGAAAATGAAAAAAATGAGGAGGAATTGGAACATACTGAAAAAGATGATAAACGGGAAAGAATATCTGATAGAGAATGGGATATATACTCCAGTGGTGAAGGAAACGTCTTACGAACAGGCGGGAGGGAATTACAAAATGATACTGATGGACAAGAAGTTTCAAGTGTTAATTCCGAATTTAGAGGAAGAGAAAATAGACTTGAGCAGACTCAATTCTTGGGGACGGGCGAGAATGAAATATCTGGAACAAGAGAAAGCGGAATTTTTGAAAAATCTTCTAATGAAAGGCGAAGTTATGAAGCATCTATTTTCAATTCAGACAGAAGTGGAGAAATTTTGGGAGATAGAAAAACCCAAAATGATGAAAGTTATGGGATTAACCGAAGAATTAAAAGAAAAAGATCAAATAGAATGGGTAGGACTTATGAACAGCCTACTCTCTTCTCTCAGGGAAATAACTTACAATCAGATAATTTACAAATAGAAAATAATAATATAATTACTCAAAAGAATATTGACGATGTATTAAAATCATATAGTGGAGTGGAATCTATCTATAATTTTTTTCAAGATAACAGTTCAAAGGAAGATAGAATAAAATATTTGAAACAGGAATATGGAATAGGCGGCTTCTCAATACCTGACCGTGGAGATTTTATTGATGATGCCTTTTATACTTCTAAAAATATGAAGCTATATAAAAACCATTTTAGTGCTAATGAAGTTAAGGTAGTTCTGTCTTGGAATAAGATAGAAAAAAGGATACAGGAACTTATAGATGAAAATCAATATTTTATTCCTGAAAAGGAAACAGAAAATATTATTGAAAATGATGAAATAATACATCCTTATGCAGATGAAGAAAATAGTAAAGATAATATTTCTAAAAATTTTAAAATTACTGAAGAAATCCAATCTGAAAAACTATTGCCGTCAGAACGTCTAAACAATAATATTGAAGCTATAAAAATTTTAAAAAATTTAAGTGAAAGAGAAGCTACAAATGATGAAAAGACAACACTTTCTAGATATGTTGGATGGGGAGGACTGGCTGATGTATTTGATGAAAACAAAGGTGGACAATGGGAAGAAGCAAGAAATTTTTTAAAAGAAAATTTAACTCAGGAAGAATATGATAATGCTAAGGCAAGTACATTGACAGCCTTTTATACTCCTAAAATAGTAATTGATTCCATTTATAAAGGAATACAGCAACTTGGATTTGAAGATGGAAATATTTTAGAGCCAAGTTGTGGTGTGGGAAACTTTATAGGTAATTTGCCAGATGAATTAGAAAACTCCAAGATATATGGTGTGGAACTAGATAGTATCAGTGGAAATATTGCTAAAAAACTTTATCCTGAAAGTAATATTCAAGTAAAAGGATTTGAAAAAACAGAATTTTCCAACAATTCATTTGATGTTGTAATAGGAAATGTTCCGTTTGGAGATTTTAAGGTAATGGACAGAGAATATGAAAAGCAGAACTTTATGATACACGACTACTTTATTGCAAAATCGTTAGATAAGGTAAAAAAAGGCGGAATTATAGCTTTCATAACTTCTTCTGGGACATTTGATAAAAAGGATGACAGTGTGAGAAAATACATTGGAGAAAGAGCGGAATTATTAGGAGCGATAAGGCTTCCAAATGATACATTTAAAGGCGTTGCTGGAACTGAAGTGACATCGGATATTATATTTTTAAAGAAAAGGGAAAATATAAATAAAGATGAGCAGGACTGGTATACGGTTAAATCTGATTCTGAAGGATTTGTATATAATCAGTATTTTGTGGATAATCCTGATATGGTTTTAGGAAAAATGGAGGAAGTTAGTGGACGTTTTGGGAAAACATTAACTTGTATGCCAAAAGAAAATAGTAATTTAAAGGATGAATTAGAACAAGCAGTTGGGAATATAGAAGGAAGTTATGAAAAAATTCTCACTGAAGAAAAAGAAACTGTAATTGCAGTTGAAAATGAAAATTATGAAATAAGGAATTTTTCATTTTTTAAAAAAGATAACGAGATTTATTTTAAAGAAAATAGTGAAATGATATTACAAAACTTATCAGATAGAGATAAGGATAAAATATCAAAATATATAGAACTGACATCTTCGTTAAGAAAAGTTATTCAGATTCAAAAAGACGGGGAAACAGATGATAGACTAAAAATCGAACAGGAAAAACTAAATAGAATATATGATGGATTTATTAATAAGTATGGACACTT
The DNA here is from genome assembly GCF_057270615.1 of Leptotrichia sp. Classification (NCBI taxonomy): domain Bacteria; kingdom Fusobacteriati; phylum Fusobacteriota; class Fusobacteriia; order Fusobacteriales; family Leptotrichiaceae; genus Leptotrichia; species Leptotrichia sp. Next base: position 22,339 of record NZ_DBHIXN010000022.1, on the reverse strand, counting down.
AAATTCAAGAGCAAATTCAAGATTATTTAATGAAGATTCCAATTATTCCTTATTATCTTCAATAGAAATATTCGATGAACGTGGAAACTTTAAGAAAAAAGGGGATATTTTTTCCAAAAGAACTATAAAGCAATCAAAAGTTATAGATAGAGTAGACACTCCACAAGAAGCATTAATCCTTTCAATTTCTCAAAAGGCAAAAGTGGATTTTGAATATATGACAAATCTTACTGGTATGAAAAAAGATGAGTTAATTAACAGTTTAAAAGGGGAAATATTTCTTGATATAAATCAAGATTTTCCACAGGAATTTCAATATGTGACACAGGATGAATATTTAAGTGGAAATATAAGAGAAAAAATAGAATATATTGACAAATTTAATTCTCTTTCTGATGAAGAAAAAAATGGAATAAGCCCTGAAATACTAAATTTTCAAAAAGAAAAATTGCAGGAAGTAATGCCTAAGCCACTTGAAGCAAGCGAAATAAATGTCAGAATTGGAGCAACTTGGGTTCCTAAAAAATATATAAAGGATTTTATTATGGAAACATTAAAGACGCCAGTATATAAAAGTTCATACATTAAAGTTCATTATTCTGAATATACTTCTGAATGGAGAATAGAAAATAAGAATATGGATAATGATAATCCACTCGCTGTTATGACTTTTGGAACTGAAAAGGTAAATGCATACAAGCTTATAGAAGATTCTTTAAACTTGAGAGATACAAAAATTTTTGATTATGAAACAGATTCGGAAGGTAAAAAAATAGCAATTTTAAATAAGAAGGAAACTATGCTTGCGGGACAAAAACAGGATATTATTAAACAGGCTTTTAAAGACTGGATTTTTAAGGATTTGGAAAGAAGGAATGAATTAACGAGGATATATAACGAAAAATTTAATTCAATTCGGCTAAGGGAATATGATGGAAGTCATCTTACCTTTAATGGCATAAATCCTGAAATAAAATTAAGGCAACATCAATTAAATGCAGTTGCAAGAACATTGTACGGTGGAAATACGCTGCTTGCACACGTTGTAGGAGCAGGAAAAACTTTTGAAATGGTTGCCTCCGCTATGGAGTCAAAAAGACTTGGACTTGCAACAAAATCAATGTTTGTAGTCCCTAATCATTTAACGGAACAGCTGGGAAGGGAATTTCTGGAACTTTATCAAGGAGCAAATATTTTAGTGGCGACTAAAAAGGACTTTGAACCCAAAAACAGAAAAAGATTTATTGGAAGAATTGCAACTGGAGAATACGACGCTGTAATAATAGGACATTCACAATTTGAAAAAATACCAATGAGCAAGGATTACCAGCAAAAACATATACAAAATGAAATTGATGAAATTATAGAAAATATTCAAAAATTAAAGCAGGAAAATAACCAGAACTTCACTGTAAAGCAACTTGAAGGGACAAAAAAGAAACTGGAAGTAAGGCTAAAAAAATTAAATGATGATTTTAAAAAGGATAATGTTGTTACATTTGAAGAATTAGGAGTAGATAAGCTGTATGTGGACGAAGCACATTCATTTAAAAACTTGTTTTTATACACTAAAATGCGAAATGTAGCTGGAATAGGACAAACTGAAGCATTAAAATCGTCGGATATGTTTATGAAATGTAGATATATGGATGAGATAACAAATGGAAAAGGAGTTGTATTTGCGACAGGTACACCAGTTTCCAACACTATGTCGGAACTTTATACAATGCAAAGATATTTACAATATGATGAACTCAAAAAACAAGGACATCAAAATTTTGATTCTTGGGCAAGCACATTTGGGGAAACAGTTACAGCTATCGAATTATCTCCTGAAGGAAACGGCTACAGAACTAAAACAAGATTTGCAAAATTCTATAATCTTCCTGAACTTATGAACAATGTTAAACAGTTTGCAGACATACAAACTGCCGATATGCTAAATTTACCGACACCCGAAGTAGGATATAAAAAAGTGTTGACTAAACCGACAGAGGAACAGAAATTAATATTAGAAAGCCTTTCAGAAAGAGCAGAAGAAGTAAGAAACAGAAATGTAGAGCCAACAGAAGACAATATGTTGAAAATTACAAATGACGGTAAAAAACTTGCACTAGATCAGAGGCTTGTAAATGAAATGCTTCCCGATGATGAAAATAGCAAAGTAAATGCCTGTGTAAAAAATATCTACAATATATGGAAAGAAAGCATTGAAAAAAAATCCGCACAGCTTGTATTTTCTGATATGTCTACTCCCAAAAATGATGGAAGTTTCAATATTTATGAAGATTTAAAGGAAAAGTTGATTAATAAAGGTATTCCTGAAGAAGAAATAGCATTTATTCATAATGCAAATTCTGAAAAGCAAAAGGACGAACTTTTTGCAAAAGTAAGAACAGGAGATATAAGAATATTGCTAGGTTCAACACAAAAAATGGGAGCAGGAACAAATGTACAGACAAAATTAATCGCACTTCATGACTTAGATGTGCCGTGGCGTCCTTCGGATTTGGAGCAACGTGCAGGAAGGATAGTCAGACAAGGGAATGAAAATAAGAAAGTGGAAATTTATAGATATGTTACCGAGAATACATTTGATGCTTACTTATGGCAAACTATTGAGAATAAACAAAAGTTTATAAGCCAAATTATGACTTCTAAGACTCCAGTCAGAGTAGCAGAAGACGTTGATGAAAGCTCCTTAAACTATGCTGAAATAAAGGCACTTGCAACAGGAAATCCTTTAATTAAGGAAAAAATGGATTTAGATATGGAAGTAAACAAGTTAAGAATGCTTGAAGCCAATTACAAGTCAAACTTATATCGTCTTGAGGATAAAATAACAAAGGAATATCCTACAAAAATTAGTAAAATGGAAAAATATATCGAAAATATGAAAGAAGATATTTCTAAAATAGAGCCAAAATCAGATAATGAGGATAAATTTACATCTATTGAAATTAATGGAACAAAAATTTATGATAAAAAAGAAGCTGGAGAAGAACTTTTAAAGGCTATAAAAAGCACTGGAATATCTGATGAGCCTCAAATTATTGGGAATTATAGAGGATTTGAACTGCTTTCAAATTTTGACTTCTATGAAAAAAAATATAAATGTGTACTGGAAAACAAAGAAAAATATTATACTGATTTTGGGAAAGATTCAATTGGGAATATAACGAGAATGGATAATTTGTTAGATAAAATTCCTGAAAAACTGGAAAAAGAAAAGACAAGGCTTGAAAATTACAGGGAAGAATTTTCCAATGCGAAAGAAGAAGTTAATAAGCCTTTTGAAAAAGCAGATTTATTATTAGAAAAAATTGAAAGATTAAGTGAGGTTAATAAACTAATAGAGGAAGGAATGAAAGAGAAAGAAAATATTAAAGGGAAAGAGGATATTCAAGATTTGGATAATGATGATTTTGAGCGATAGAATCTATATAAATAATTATATAATTTTTAAATATTTTTATAAATAAAATTAGGATATTATGAGATTATAAAGTGATATTATAAAAATTAAAAAAACATATTTGAAAAAAAGATATTTTTGAATTACAACTTGGCTGATTTATCCCTAATAAAAAATTAATTATTGACAAATATTTGAAAAAAAGATATATTAATAGTAATAGAATAAAAATAGATGTAATATTTAATAAAATTTTAGAGAGGAGTAGAATTAATAAATTATTTATTAATTCGCAATAAGATATCATGAGTGATAAAAATTTTATAAATCGAACAAATCGGACAATTTTGTTTGAAGAAATTAATCCAGAAAAAATGGATATTTTAACACTTATTAATGATTCTAAAAATATGGATTCATTAGACGATGAAAATATTATAGAAATTAATCGTCATTTATTAGTTAGTAGTTTTGATGAATTTTTGGAGAAATTTGATCCTAAAGTGTACAGTTATTTTGATGCTGAAAGTCAAAGTATTAGATATATTTTGAAAAAACCTGAAGGAATTTCAGAAGATTTAATAACAGAAATAAAGATTAATAATGGTAATACGTTTTTTAAAATGCTTAATACTTTAATAGAAGCTAGAAAATCACAAGGGAATCGTAGTGTAGATTTTAAATTTGAAAATATTTTAGAATTAATTTCTCCTCGAAAAGTTATTGAGGATATAAAGCAAACTAGAAAAGAAATTGCATATATTTATGGTAAATATGAGGAACTAGATGATGAAAACCCTAAAAAATTGGAATATGGAGATAAGTTAAATGAGAAATTTGAGGAAGCTTCACAAAATTATTCTAATGTTCTTGGAATGTTACCGCTAGCAATTGAAGATATTAAAACACGGCTTTTAGTTGGACATAATGAAAATAATTCAAAATCAGAAAAAATTAAACTTGGTATGCTTAAAGTAGGAAAAAATGGTGAACTGGAAGTTATAGAATATAAACAGGAAGAGAATAAATCATTGGCTTTAATTGAAGAAAAAAATACGACTGCATTAGTAGAAGCGTTTAAAGATGATTATGAAAATGTATCCGAAGAACCTAATCAGTATATTAGTGATTTGGTTATAAGAACATTTGTACCACTTGCAAAAAATATTGTTAGTATAAACCCAGAGCAAGAAGTTGAGAATTATAATAATTATCTATCTTTTTATAAATCAGCACAGGAAGACTTTATAAAAATAGCTAAACCTTTAATTGAAAAACTACTTGGTGTAAAAATGTTTTTTGAACAATATGATACAAAAGTGCCATTAATGCGTCCAACATTATTAGTTACAAATGTAAAATCTGAGATGATAAGTAAAGCAGGAAATAAGGAAAGATTAAAAGCATTTTTGAATACAGTAAATGCAAAAAATGATTTTGAAAATACAATTTGGTTTGGAATTTATCCAAATGTCGATTTAGATATTAAAAAAACAGAAAAAAAAGTACGTGAAAGATTTCGTGGAACAAAAAATGAAGAAAAAGTAGATAAAAACACTATTGAAGTATTAACAAATTTGATGACTATATTGGGAGAATATAAAATACAAGTATTCTTTAATTTTGAAGGAAATTCAGAAACTTCATTTGATAATCTTGCAACAACAGGTGTAGATAAATATATTGAAAAAACTCAAGTTTTAGAAAATCAGAGTTACTCTGAGTATTTAATCCCAGTACTTCCGAATTTTACAATAATTCCAAAAGATAAATCAGGAGTAATTTTGGATTATAAAATGAAATTTGAAAATGAAAATGGAGTTTCACTTTCAAAAGAACAAGAAGACTTGTTAAAATTTTGGATAGAGGGAGTATATATTGATGGTTCGTATGTTGCTGCCGGAATTATTGCAGCTTCTCAATGTCCTAATTTTTTGAGAGATAGATTTAATCAAGTTTCTCCAGTATATCCAGGAGTTAGGTTTGATATTGAAGCTGAAGATAATTCTTATAAAGTGCGTACTACTATGTCTAAAGAAATTTCAGGATTTACAAATTCAATAAAAGATAGAATTAATCAATTTAATTATGGATTTATTTTTTCATCTGACAATGCTCATTTGCAAAAAGAAAAAATTAGAAATATTGTAGTTTATAAGGCAAGAACATTATTAAGAAATTCTGAAGGTGGATACGAACCTTTATATAAAACTTTAACAACAACTTTCATAGAAAGAACTTTGCGATTTGTTACTACAGATTTTAAAGAAGATAAGATAAATATGTTCTTTAGTACAAATCCAGAAAGTCAAAAATCAATATGGGTAAAAGATCAAAAATTTGTAAATGGAATTATGCAAAAAGGAGATGACATTACTCATATTATTGATGAAGAAAATGGAATTTGTCAATTAAATATTACATTTGCAGGTAATGTTAAGAATTTACAAGTTGAAATTAATAAGCAAAATTAATCAATGATATATAAATAATTTATATATAAAATAACTATTTTTATAAATATAAATTCAATTATTGTAATTTTATGATGGATAAGGTACTAAAATAAAAACAAAATATTACTTTTATTTTAAATTGAATTACTTATTGTTCAGTTTCAAATAATTTATATGTTAATAATAATGAAATTGAATTTATTGAATTTTAAATTTTTAGGATAGTTAAAAAATAAAAATTAGGAGGAATTTTATGGGATTTAGACTAATCGTAAAAGGGCAAAATGATGAGATTTTGTTGAACAAAGAAAGTATTTTGGATGTAAAATACATTTCTGAAACACCAGATGACTCGAATGCGAGAGCAACAGACTTGGGAGTTATTTTAGAAATTCGTGGAAAAATATTAGCCGCTTCAACTGGAGATGCAGAAGACGATACTAGAAAAGTCGCTCAATGGTCATTAGTTCCAGCGGAAGCAGCAGATGCTTATAGACAAGCAAGTCTTGAAATTATTTCAGCAGGACAAATGGTAAGAAAAATTGATATGACAAATGTTTTTGTCGTAGATTATATTGAAGAATACGGAAATCAAGCTGGAACTGGGACATTTTCATTGAAAATTAAACAGAAAAAAGAAAAAGTAAAAGAAGTTGCTATTGAAGGCGGATACCAAGCAACAGAAGAGGTTTAATTGGGAATTGGGGGTAGAACTTTTAAGTTCTATCCTTTTATTATTTATATAAAAAATAAATTTTGTGTTGTATAAAATTACTTTAAAATTGAACTTAAAAATTATGATTATTTTACTCAAATTGCAAAAATATTTAATTTTAATAGTTTGATGTTAAAGAAGTTAGAGTATAATTAATGATTCCTTCAAAGTTTTATTTAAAAAGCTAAGGCTTGAAGTATGATAAAAATTAGAGTAATAAAAATATATAGAATAAAGAAAAGTGAGGAAAAGAATATGTTTTTAAATAAATATCCAATATTTAAAAAAGGACATAATGTAGATAAAGAAGTATTTGAAATATTAAGAGATAACCCTCTTGAGATATTGAGTTTAACTTATTCAAAATATAAAGATGGGATTATTTCAGGATTTGAATTGACTACAAATATTGAAGAGAAAATTGTGATTGTAAATAAAGGTATTATAAAATGTAATGGCGAAATATATTGGATGGCTGAAGATTATAAATTTGATATGCCAATGGAAGAAGATAGATACACTTTAAAATTAAAATTGAATTCTAATATAAAACAAGAAAAATATTTTGTTAGAGAAGGCGAATTTATTTTGGAAAAAGGTTATGATAATGTTTCTGACGACGAAATAGAAATAACTAGATTTATAACAAGAGTTGGTGCGGAATTGAGAAATGATTACAATAATTTTGCAGATTTGCGAAGAGATTTTAACTTGCTAGAAATAATAAATACTAAATATTCATCAAATCATATAAATGGTACATTGCATCCAACAATATTAAAATTATGGGGAATGGAAGCTGCAAAAAAAGAAGAACTGGACATTTATGATGTTAATTTTTATGTGAACTGCTTGCAAGGAGATGTTGAAAGAGAAGTAATAATTGCTTATATAAATAGAAAATTGGATTTAAGTAATATAGACTACACAAATGAAGAATTATACGAAAATCTTTTAAGGATATTACAAATACTAGGTAGAGAACGTAGAATAATAGAAAAGAAAAGAATTATTCCACAAAAAATAACAATTGAATAAATATATACAGGAGATTTGGTTTATTATGAACTATTATGAAATTTTAGATGTTTCAAGAGTAGCAACTTATGAAGAAATTAAGGCAAAATATAGAAAGTTGGCTTTAAAATACCATCCAGATAGAAATCCTGATAATAAGAAAGCGGAAGAAATGTTTAAAAAAATTTCTGAAGCATACGAAATATTAGGAGATAAGGAAAAAAGAAAAAAATATGATGAAAAAATAAATAATAATACAAAATATACAAAAGATAAAGAAAATGTAAGAAAAAATGAATACAATCATTCATCTGCTTCCTCAAGTTTTTCTTTTAATCCGAATGATATTAAAAATATGTTTGAAAATATGTTTAGTACTGATAATTTAGGAAAAAATAATAAAGATAAGGCAAGGGAGCATAAAGTTAATATGCAAAATAGTTTTGAAAACTTTTTTAATCCTAAAAAAAAGAAATAAAAAAGAAAGAGGATTTTATAAATGATGTGGAGATTGAGAAGTGCAGTTAATAGAATAAGAGGAATATTTAGGCAGCCAGTTGGACGGGGAAGTCTTTATCGAGTTGAAAGTTTAAGACGTTCTGCAGGTTCACTGGCAAATTCTGATTCAAAAGAAAAAAATAGTTTATCTGTTGACAAGGGAATAAAAATTTATGAAAAAAGGCAATTAGAAACAAGAGGTGGCAGAAAAAGTAATTTTTTCACATTAAGAAATACAGTTATTTTAATAGTTTTATTTTTAACATTTGTTTATATACATTTATCGGGCTATTCAGTAAAAAGTTTTTATGTGTCAATATTTATTTATATTATTTTAACATTGTATTTGTTGATTATTGAGAGATTTAGAGAAAAAGTTGAAATAGAGGAAGAAATAAAAGAAATCAAAACAGAAAGAGAACGTGAACACGGAGTATTTTTGGATAAGGTTAAAGAAATTGATCAACTTGAAAAAAATCAGCTGGAAGATATAATTTTAAAAAATTCAGAAGATTATGATATAAAAGTTTGGAAAGTGGGACGTGCGACATCGCTTTTAATAGGGAAGAGAACTCCTAGAAATAAAGTAGACATTGATATAAGTGAAGGAATCTATTCTAACCTTGTAAGTCGAACACACGGTGTTTTGAATAAGGTAAATGGAGTTTGGTATTATGAAGATTTAGGATCACAAAATGGAAGTGGAATTGAAAAAAAATCGGATAGACGTAAGGTAAAACTAAAAAGAAATACGCCAATAAAGGTTGAGTCAGGTGATATTATATATTTAGCGACTACAAAAATATTGTTAAAGTAAGTAAATTAATTATAATTTTATGAAAAAGAAAAAATGATAAAGTAAGGAAGGTGAAAGAATGAAAGCGTTAATAATACTTTCTCCTATTAGTAAAAGAGAAGTTATTTTAAAAAAAGTTGATAAATATGTTGAAAATTTTAATGAGAATCCAGTAAATGAATGTAAAAAAAAGTATAATGAAATATCATCAACTGTAAGTGAAATAGTGTTACTGCCGACATATGTAGATACAGTTGAATTTGTAAAAGATGAACTGGATATGAGTCCTTTATCAATGTTAAAGCCAAATATGAGGATAGGGGATGAAGGATATGAATATTTGAAATTTACAAACAGTACAAAAATAAAAATAGGTGGAAGAATTGTAAGTTTTAATTTGGATGAGGGTAAAAATAAGAAAAAAAGTCAAGAAGAAGGAACAAAAAATAATTCAGCAAGTGGAACAGCAGCAAATATTCAAATGTCAGCAATGGCTACAGCAAGTAGTGTATTAGATGATGAAGAAACAGCAATTTCTTCAAATGAACCTGCATTTAAAAGAAAAGGATTAATAGATGTAGTGCAAAATTATTCTAAAATGGGTTCAAATGAAAAAAAGAGAATTAGGCAAGTAGCAGGGAAGAAATTGATAGAATATCTGTCAAATTTAGCCGCAATAAATCAAATAACAAAATGGGCTGTGCAAGATGATAAGGTGCCTGACAGAAATCCTTCAGAACCAATACGGGCATATAGGAACTTGACAAAAAGTTTGCTGATACTGTATTTCAAAGATGACAAGGTATCTGAAAAGAAAGAAATAGAAAGCGAAAAAGATGCTCAAGAAAGATATGAGTATGCCGAAATAAAAACAAGGTTAGATACATTAAACGGTGAAATAAAAGATTATAATGATAAGATACTGGGATTATTAAAAACAGGTAAAGATGATGAACTTACTTTAACAAATATTCAGAAATATAGGGAAAAGCAAAAAATTTTATTGGAGGAAAAAGAACGAATTAAAAAAGAAAAATTAAATGGGCAGGCAAATTATGAGGCATATAGAAAGCAGGAAGATATAAAGCAATGGACAGAAAGCCTGCTAGGAATAGAACTGGGAGTGCCATTTAGATTTATGTACGTACCAGAAGTGGAAATTTTGAAATATTTGGAAACATATGAATTGACAGAAAAATCAGAAGGGAGATTTGAAATACTATTAAAGCAGTCCCTCGCCAGAGAGCAGTATGTAGAAGTCGGAAGTGCAATAACTTTAGCAAAAAAAGGAGCAATGAAAGTGTGGGATGGGATTAGTAGTATATTCAGTGGAAATAAAAATGAAAATCCGTAATAAATTAATAGATTGGTTATTATTTTTTATATTCTGTTCCAATTTAAGTGCTATAAAAATATCTGAAGTAGAAGGAACAAAAAGACTAAGTAATTATAATGAAATTAAAGATATTGAAGTAGAAAGAATAATTGATTATGATAATTATAAAAGGGATGAGGAAAAAAATTTAGTTTTTGTAACAGGTGAAACAACCCCATTTACTGGTATGGTTGTAAGAAAAAAAGGCAGTATAATAGATGCATTAGGTTTTTATGAAAATGGAAAGCGAGAAGGAACTAATTATCTTTATGATATAAATGGAAAGGTAATAGCAAGAAATACAAGCCATAATGATGTACTGATAAAGACTGAATTTAAACACAAAAATGGCTCTGGTATGTACAGTATTTATGAACAAGTAAGAGATAATTATGGAATAAAAATAAATTATTATCCTAATAATAAAATAGCTGCCAAAATGAATGTTAGAGTGGAATATAGAGGACGAATGATTCACTACATAAATGAAGGGGAGTCAATAGCCTATGAAAAAAATGGAGAAATAAAAGGAATTCTTAATTTCAAAAATGACAGTGCTTATGGATTGCCACAAAAATTGTTTAAAAATGGTAAGTTAAAGTATGAATTTATCTCAGCGGCAGAAGTTGGAGAGAAATTGGAAACTATGACTTATTTTAAAGAGTATTTTGATAAATCTGATAAATTAAAACTTGACTGTGATGAGGTATCAAGTGGAGAGTGGCATTGTAAGGAATACAAGAAGGATGGGACACTGAAAAATGAATTTACATCTCCAACTTATAAGCCGAAAAAGGATAACAGTTTTTGGATAAATGCGTTTTTGGGAATATGGAATATGCTGTTTTAGTGAAATTATTTAATTTATATTTTTGTTGAATAAAATAAAGAAGTGAAAGGAGTGAGGCAAAGAATGAAAAGAATATTGAAATGTATGCTTTTAATAGTATTGTTATTCTCGTTGTTTAGCTGTTATTGCAGAAGAATTTATAACGATGGACGAGTTATGACATGTTACAATGAAGCAGAAAAATTAGGGTAAATAAAATATCTTTTTAAAAAGGGGTGGGATTAATTGAGATTATTGTAAAAAATGAAGGATGCAATGATATTGGAAAGATGTAGAAAGGTATATAGTATGATAAGATGGACACAAAGATTGGAATTTTAGTGTTAATACTTTATTAGGGATTTATTATATTAAAAAAGGGATGTAATTTATGGAAAATATAACAGATATTTTAAAAAGAGAAATTTTAGATTTTGAAAGTGAGATATTGCAAAAATTTTTTAAAGATAATATTTTAGAAAATTTTGAGGAAATTGAAAAATATTTAGAGCGAAGAGTTAATAGTGTTCAAAATAGAGTTTTTGAAACTTTGGTAACAGAAGAAAGAAAGCCGTATATTTGTATGACTGTTATGAATGAAGAAGAGTATAGATTGAATGATAATATTTTTTCTCCAGTTGATATTAACACTTTTTCAAAGAAAATAAATAATAATAATAAAAATATGAGAAATATTATTGTGAATGAAGATATGGTAATTGATACTATTTTTATGGAACTTTCCGAAGATGAGGAAAATGTTATACAGGATAGAGTTTTTGATGGATTTATTGAAAAAGATGGAGATGAGATACCAATAAGAATAAAACTTCAAAAAAATGAAAAGTATAATAAAATAATAGAAGATCTATATTATTTATTTCAAAATAATGGTATGGAATGGAAAACAGTAAATTCATATTATAACAATAATTTTTATAATGTGATATTAGAAACTTTTGAAAAAAGTTATTTAGATTTAGAAAATGTACAAAATATAGAGTATGATTTAGAAGAATTGGAAGAAAAAACTAAAAAAGATGTATTTTTGGTTTGGAATATTAATAAAACTACTGCCCAGTCAGAAGATTTTGTTCAACCAAATGAAACACGGTTAGTTTATAGATATAGGCTAAATTACAATAAAGATAAAATTGCTTTAATTAAATCCAAAAATGATATACCATTTTTTTTGATATACAGAGATATTGCAGGAAATGTTAATGTGCTGTCAGACAAGAAGCAGGATTTAATTTGGGATATTTTTGAAATAACAGATTTTACAAATATAAAATATGAAAATGAATTAAATTTTAAAATTTATTCTAATGTACAAAAAGAAAATCAAGTATTAAAATTAAATAACAAAATAAGGACAAAATCTGAAATAGTAAGGTTTTTAAATTCTTATGAAATATTCAATGGTATGAAAGTGGAAGAAGTATCGGCTTCGATACCAAAAAGTACAAAATTTTTAGAATTGGAAAGATTAAATAAATTTATTAAATTTGATTTTGATTTAGATGACAAACTCAAACAAAGTGTATTGTTAAAAATAAAAAATAATGGGATCTTAAAAGAAGAATTTGTAAAATTAATGTCTTTTTTAGTAAGTGAATTAGAATATTGTTTTCCTCAATATATTTTTAAAGTAGTTGATACATATGTTAAATAAGTCTGAAAATTATAAGTATATTTGGAGCGTAATACAAGATTATTTAAACAATGATAAATCAGAAAAAAATATAAGATTTATTATTCCTGAAAATAGTATTTCAGCATATTTAGAAGTAAATAATGATGTATTGTCAAATAATGCAGCAGCAGGAAATGAAATTTTTGTAAATCCATTTTTGAGGTTTAATGATTACATATTGGAATATTCAGAAAGTGATACGGATAGTGAGAAAGCAACAAAAGAAGCGTTAAATAACTTGATTTTACATTTATTTGGAAATATTGATTTGCTTGAAGGAATGAATGCATACGACATTATTTTATCAATTATTGCAAAAAATGTTGAAAATGGTGAATTTGGAGAAAATGCTAAAATATATTTTGAATATCTAAGTAAAGATGAAAAGAGAATTGTAGCAAAATATTTAAAAAAATATTACGATGAGGAAAGCAGTATGAACATATTTTTACGAGTTTTTAAAGAAGTATTTTTAGATTCTATAGTTTATTTAGACAGATTAAAAAAAAGAAATATAGTTTTGTATGTAAATTATAAAAAAACAAAGGAAAATAGAATGAAAATAAAATTGCTGACAGAATTATTTATTCCGTTAGATTATAAAGTACGAACAATGTGGGAAAATCATGTTGGAGTAATTGGTGTTGAAGAAACATTGAAAATTGGAGAAATGATAGTATTTTAAAAAAGGAGTGATTAAAATAAAAGCATTTGTATTATTGTTACCTGTGGAACAAAGTGAAATTATATTAAAAAATGAACAGTATAAAGATCTTAAACAATACAAGGATTTATTAAAAGCAATATTTGATGTAAAAAAGGTGAAGACTGTAGAAGAAATGGTAAAAAAATTAAAAGTTGAAGCAGGCTTTATCGAAGATGTTATGGACAGTAAAATACTTATACTGCCAAGCTATGTTGACAATGTGGAATTTTTGAAGGGAAGTGATGAAGCTTCCTCCTTAATTTTGAGAAATAAAGAAATAGAGGAGACAGAAACAGTAGAAGAAATAGAAACAGAAGATAAAGATGGTAAAAAGAAAAAAAGAGTAATAAGTAAAGCGATAAAAAATTGGATGAATGACAAATTCAAATATTTACAATTCATAGAAGGAACTTACACAAAAATAACAGGAAAGATTGTAACAATAGATTTTGGGATAGAAGAAGGGGATACAGATTTAGATGGAATATTAAATTATGACAAGTTAGGAAGTGAAGCAAAAAAGGCATACAGAAGAAAGATGGGGAAAAATATAATAGAATATTTATCAAACTTGCTGGTTGTAAATCAGTTGAGTAACTGGGCCGCTGTAAAAGAAGTTCCAGAAAAAAATCCATATGAGGAACAGAAAAAAACTCCAGCTGCCGAAAAAGATGAAGGAAATAAAGCACCAGCTGCTCCGCAATTTACAAACAAACAGGCAATAAATGTATCAAAGCAAACAGGAAAATACAGCGAGTCACCTAGAGTAATGGATAAAAACATAGGAGCTACATACGAAAAGATAACAAAGAGCCTGTGGGTGATATATTTTAATGAAAATGAGCCATTTAAAAAAGAAGAAAGTTCAGATGACTGGGACGACATAAGTGATGCAGACAGGGAATACAGGTTTCAGCTTGTGAACCAAAAATTAGAATCAATAGACGGTAAAATAAAAGAGTTGGATGAAAAAATAAAAACAGAAATAAAAGCTGTAAAAGAAAGAGAGTTAAAAAAAGAAATGTTATCAAAACAATATGGAAGCGAGACAGAAATGAGAGATAGATTAGGAAAAGTAACAAGTTCATTAGCAGTATCAGGAATTTCTGAAGAAAATAAAAAAGCATTAGAAAAAGAAAGGGATGATATAAACGATGTATTAGGAAGTTCTGCCTCAGATGCAGCCTCACTAAATAATATACGAACATATAGAGCAGAACAGAACAAACTAATATCAGAAAGAAAAGAAGTGGAAAGAAGCCAGATAAAAAGCAAAAAGGAATATGAAGCGGAAAAAGAGCAAAGAGACATAAAGGAATGGATGGAAGAACTGATAGGAATAGAATTTGGAATACCAGTAAGATACATCCACATACCAGAAGTAAACTTATTAAGCTACTCAGAAACCCTGAGTTTAAGTGAAAAGTCGGAAGGAAAATTTGAAATAATACTGGAGCAGGTAACAGACAACGCCAAATTTGTAGAAGCGGGGGATCCAATATCATTTTTTAAGAATAGAGTGGCGGATTTATGGGATAGTGCTGAGGAGATTATTGGAGGTACAAAAGTCAATGATAAAAGATTATAAAAAAACATTTTTATTATTTCTATTTTTAAGTTTTCCTTTATTCTCCGTGAAATTATCTGAGGTAAGAGGAATACTTAAATTAAGTAATTATAATGAGTTAAAAAATATAGAAACTACAAGAGTATTAGATGATTTAAATAAAGGAGAAAGAAAAGATGGATTAGTTTATATAAAGGGAGAGAAAAAACCATTTACTGGAACACTGATAATTTATCGAGAAGATAGAGTAAATATAGAAGGAATTTATTTTTATAAAAATGGAAAAACAGAAGGAGAAGGATATGATTACTATAAAAATGGACAATTATATCGAAGGTTCTTTTTTAATAATGACATTAGAACAAAATTAATTGGATATTATGAAAATGGAGTCAAATCTAATGAGTCAAATTTACTAAAAGATTCTTCAGTAGGCACTAATGAAATTATTTATGATGGTAAATCTCTATTATATAACAAAAAAGGAAATTTATTTGCAGAAATGCAGTTTAAAAATGACAGTACAGTCGGGCAGAAACAGAAATTTTATGAAAATAATCGATTAAAATATGAGTTTATTGCTGGTGGAGAGTGGAATGAACCAGCAAAACCCTCACAATATTATATTGAATATTATGACAACAGCGATAAGGTTGCAATGCACTGTGAGGAGAAACCAAATGGAAGCTGGACTTGTAAGGAAT
Source organism: Leptotrichia sp. (assembly GCF_057270615.1). NCBI lineage: Bacteria > Fusobacteriati > Fusobacteriota > Fusobacteriia > Fusobacteriales > Leptotrichiaceae > Leptotrichia > Leptotrichia sp. The sequence continues at coordinate 6,565 of NZ_DBHIXN010000022.1, read as the reverse complement.
ACAAGAAGGATGGGACATTCAAAAGAGAGAAGGAGTATCCGACAGTTATTTATAAGCAGAGAGGAACGAAGGACTGGATTAACTATTTACTGCCTGTGTTGAAGGTTTTTGGGCTGTAATGAAAGGAGAATTATGTTAAATAAAAAAATACCAGTAAGATACATCCACATACCAGAAGTAAACTTATTAAGCTACTCAGAA
>NZ_DBHIXN010000022.1:0-6264 GCF_057270615.1 Leptotrichia sp. | reverse complement strand
TTTTTAAGAATAGAGTGGCGGATTTATGGGATAGTGCTGAGGAGATTATTGGAGGATTAAAAAATGAAGATGGAACTAATTAAAAGAATTGTTATATTATTTTTGTTTTTCAATTCCTTTATAATGTCAAAAACTTTACTAGAAGTACAAGATATAAATAAATTAAGCAATTATAATGAAATAAAAAAAAGAAATACGAATCAAATATATGAAGATAGTAGTGAAGTCAAAAGAAGAAATGATGGATTATTATATTTAAAAAATGAAAATCAACCATTTACAGGAGTACAGATTTATCGAAAAGATGGGATTAATATCTATGCACTTTATTTTTATAAAAATGGTAGAGTAAATGGAGAAAGTTATGTATATTATAAAAGTGGAAGATTACAAAAAAGATTATTTTTTTATGACGATATTAAAACTAATTTGATAGGATACTATGAAAATGGAATAAAATCTGCTGAAGTAGAACTTTTAAAAGATCCTAATGTAAGAAATCAAAACATTTTTGATGGAAAATCTTTGTTATATGATAAAAAAGGAAATTTATTTGCAGAAATGCAGTTTAAAAATGACAGTACAGTTGGACAGAAACAGAAATTTTATGAAAATAACCGATTAAAATATGAGTTTATTGCTGGTGGAGAGTGGAATGAACCAGCAAAACCCTCACAATATTATATTGAATATTATGACAACAGCGATAAGGTTGCAATGCACTGTGAGGAGAAACCAAATGGAAGCTGGACTTGTAAGGAATACAAGAAGGATGGGACATTCAAAAGAGAGAAGGAGTATCCGACAGTTATTTATAAGCAGAGAGGAACGAAGGACTGGATTAACTATTTGTTGCCTGTGTTGAAGGTTTTTGGGCTGTAGTGAAAGGATAGAGAAATGAAAAAATTAATAATGGTAATTTTATTAGGAATTTCTTCTGTTTTAAATGCAATAAAATTATCGGAAATAAATGGTTTGAAAAGATTAAATATGTATGATCAAATAAAAAATTTTGAAACTGATAGAATAATATCTAAAGAAGAAAGTAAAAAAGTTAATGGCATAATATATGCTAAAGGAGAAGATTCGCCTTTTAATGGCGTAATTGTAACCGGAGATAAAAAAGGAAATATTATTGACTTATCTATTATAAAAAATGGAAAACTTGATTTTCTTAGTTTTAAATTTTATGAAAATGGCAAGGTGAGGTTAATTTTAGGAGTTAAAAATGGTATACTGGAAGGTTGGACTCAAGAGTATTACGAAAGTGGCGAGGGAAAATCTCAAAAATTTTATAAAAATGGGAAATTAAGAAATATTACTGAATGGTATGATAAAAGCAGCTTTAAAAGAACACTTGAAATAGGAGAAAATATGGAAGCAGATTTATATTTCTATTATCCAAATGGGCCTGAAGAAATCCATATAGAAGCTATTGCTGTAGATAAAGAAAATGGAGTAGGTTATAAATATAAAACTGTAAAATTGAATGATGAACTTGGAAGGAAATTAAAAGTAAAAATTGAGTATCCTGAAGACAGTAAAGACAATGGATTAGTTAATGGATTGAATTATTTTTATGATAAAAACGGAAAATTAAAATATGAGATAGCCTTTAAAGATGCTAATCCAGAAAATTTTAAAATAAAAAATATTATAGTTTACGGAGATTATGAAGCCAGTAAAATTCAATGTGAACAAAATTTAAAAACTGGTGTTGGATGGATTTGTAAGAAAGAAAATAGTCTTTTTGAAACAAATGATGTAAAAGAAGTACTGTCTAATGATGAAATAAAGGAAATAAAAGAAATATTAAAATATGCTATAAATAAAATAAATATTAAAGAAGATGAAAATATAAAATTATAAAAAATAAAATAAGGAAGGTGAAAAAATGACAATTTCTCCAATAGAAATAAACCAAAGAATAAGTAAAAGTATTGATAAAAATCAAACTGAATTACTTGGAAATTTACAAATTTATTTGATAAGTACAAGTGGAAATGATAATCAAGATGAAACTTCTAAAACTAAAAATAGTAATGTAAATATAAAAAAAGTTACTAGTACTGTTAGAGCAAATGAAAAAACATATTTATTATTAAAAAGTATAGAGTTAGAAATAACAAATAGTATGTTAGATCATTCAAAATTAACTATGAGTTTTACTAATCTAAAAAGTGATAGATATACAGAAGATATAGTAAAAAAAATGTTAGAACTATCGCCAAATTTAACTCGAAATAGAGTGTATATAGGCATTAATACTGTAGATGGGAAAACATTATTTTATGGAGTTGTAAATAGTTTTCAGAAAGATGAAAGCATAAGAAAATATAAATTAGAAGCATTTTCAATTTCAAAATTGATAGACAGATTTCCCCAATATATTGATTTTAAAACAGGATATTCAATAGAATTTTTCTTAAAAAAATTTCAAAGTAAAGTAAAAAAGTATTTATTAAATGAAGCTGATAATATAAAAGAAAAATCAGAATTTTCAACAATTTCTTTTGATATAAAAAATGAAAGATTTCCATTTTTGAATATAAAAAAATATAATCCTATTCTTATGTTAAATACAACATATTGGGAATTTTTAAAAAAAATTATGTATTTTGAAAGTTTTAAAATACCAGTTTATGTAAAAGGGAAAAGTATTGTAATTGGATTTTCTAAAAAATCAGAAGAAGAAGAAAATATTATAGAGAAAATTAAATTAAATTTTGAAACAAAGAACCAAATTAGAGAAATTAGGGAAATTGGAGATTACTATGCTGGATATTGTATTTATAAAAGTAAAATAGTGATAAAAGATACAACTGGAACAGAATATTATTATGCAAGTGCAACTTTAGATGAAATAGTAAATGAATTAAAAGTAACACAACAGGAAGTTGATGCAATACAATTAGTTGGAAAAGTTGAAAGTGTTGAAAATATGGAAAAGGTTGATGAAATTATTGAAGAAAAAAAACAGTTTCTAATTAATTTTGATAAGGAATTAGAAAAAAGGAAATTAGAGTTGAAACAAGAAGAACATGATTTATTATCAAAAGAACAGAACATAAATATAAGTTCTTCAAAGGTTCCTCAAAAAGAAATAGAAGAAAAGAGAAAACAATTAAGTAAAAGATTAGAAAATATAGAAAAAATGATTGAAACAAATAAAAAAACTATTGAATCAAAAGTTGAAAAAACTAAATATATTGGTGTAAGAGTTAATTTTGATGATTTTTTAAAAAATTTGGGGGTTAAATTTACTAATAAGGAGTACAGGCAAGATATAGAGGGTGCAGAAAATGGTGTTTATACAGCTGAAATGGCAGGAGAAAAATCTTCAAAAACAGTAGAAGTTAATGATACTGACAAAGTAAATGAAACAGTTAAAGTTGAAAATGAATATTTTTATGGATTTGAAATATTATCTAATAGTGGATATTCCAAAGGAAATTCTCTTACGATAAAACCACAAATTGGTGAGGAAGTAGTAGTTAATATTACAAAAACTTTATCATATGTAAATGGGACTTTAGAAAATGCTAATAAAGATAATATAATGAATGAAATAATTAAATTTAATGCTACTAAGATGAATATTCAGATGGATGAAGAGATGGAAGCAAAAGCAGCAAATATAGTATATGAAATAGAAGAATAGAGGAATTTTATGTTTATGAAAAACAAAGTGGTCAAAAATTCAATGGTTTAAATTTAAAATATAAATTTTGATATTAGGAGAGGAGTATATAGTATTTAATAAATTATTATTAATATTTATATAAAAAAATATGAAAGATACAACAGAGATTATAAAACGTCAAATCTTGGAATTTGAAAGTGAAGCTTTGCAAAAATTTTTCAAGGAAAATATTTTAGAAAGTTTTGAAGAAATTGAAAAGTATTTAGAACAAAGAATAAATATAATTGAAAAAAAAGTGGAAGAAACATTGAATACAGAAAAAAAGAAACTTGATATATGTATGACTGTAATGAGCGAAGAAGAATATAGATTAAATGATGGAGTTTTTTCTCCTGTAGATATGGTTGACTTTTCAGATAAAACTAAAAAAGGAATAAATATAAGAAATATCATTACAAAAAAAAATATGGTTGTGCAAACTGTATATATGGAACTTTCTGATGAAGAAATTAAAAATTTAGAAAATAGAAAATTTAACAGTTATATTGAAAAAAATGGTGAAAAATTTCCTGTCAAAATAAGAATTGAAAAAAATAAAAAATATAATGAAAAAATTCAAGAATTATATTATCTTTTTCAAAAAAATGGAAGAGAATGGAAAACTATAAATTCGTTTTATAATGATAATTTTTATGATATTATTTTAGATGAATTTGAAAAAGAATATATTGATTTGCAAGATATTCAAAATTTTGAATATGATTTGGAAGAAATGGAAATTAAGGCAAAAAAGAATGTATTTTTAGTTTGGAATATTAATAGAATAAGTGTTCAGTCCGAAGATTTTGTTCAACCTGATGAAGAAAGAATAGTTTATAAATATAGACTGGATTATAATCAAAATAGAAATATTTTAATAAATTCAAGTAACAATAAACCATTTTTTTTAGTATATAGAGATGAAGCAGAAAATATAAATGTTTTATCGAATGAAAAACAGGATCTAATATGGGAAGTATGGGAATTTATGGATTTTTCAAATATAAAATACGAAAAAGAATTGGATTTTAAAATTTATTCAAATGCACAAATTAATGAAAGAATAGTAAATTTAAATAATAAAATACGGACAAAAGTGGAATTAAACAGATTCTTAAATTCTTACAGAATATTTGAAGGCTTAAAAGTAGATAAAATTTATCCTGAAATATTTAATGGAACCAAGTATTTAAAATTGAAAAAGTTGAATGAGTTTATAAAATTTGATTTTGATTTGGACGAGAGATTAAAGCAGGGAGTAACTCTGAAAATAAAAAATAATAATATTCCCAAAGAAGAGTTTGTAAAACTAATGTCATTTTTTGTAAGCGAACTAGAATATTCTTATCCACAATATAATTTTAAAGTAGTTGATGAATATGTTGAATAAAAAAGAAAATTATAAATATATATGGAGCATATTGCAAGACTATTTTGAAGATGATGAAAAAAGGAAACAGATAAACTTTTTTGTTCCAGAAAGCAGGATAGGGGCATATTTTGAAGTTAATAATGATGTTATTTCAAACAATAAAACTGTGGATAATAAAGTTCCTGTTAATCCATATTTGAGATTTGAAGGGTTAATTATTGAAAAATCAGAAAATGATAAAAACAGGGAAATAATATTAAAAGAAAGTTTGAATAATTTATATTTTCATCTATTTGGAAATGTAGATTTGATGGAAGGGCTGAATGCTTATGATATTATCTTAAACTTTATTATAAATGATGTTCAAAATGGTAAATTTGGTGAAGAAGTTCAAAATTATTTTAAATATTTGAATAAAAAGGAAAAAAGGATTATAGCTAAATATATAAAAAAATATTATGAGGAGGATAGCAGTTTTAATATTTTTTTGCGAGCATTTAAGGAAATATTTAGCGATTCTATTGTTTATAGGGATAAAACTAAATTAAGAAATTTTCTTTTATATATAAATTCAGAAAAAACAAAAAATAATCGAATGAAAGTAAAAGTATTATCAAGTTTCTTTATTCCTTTTGAATACAAAGTTAGAGTAATGTGGAAATATCACGTAGGAGTAATTGGAGTAGAAGAAACATTGCAAATAGAGGAAATGCTAATAATATAAGGAGGAAAAATCATATGAAAGCATTAGTATTCTTTAGTCCAGTGAGCGACAGGATGAATTCAAAAAAGTTTATGGAAGCACTGGAAAAATTTAAGGACGATCCTTTTGGTGAAACAATGAAGCAATTAAAGAAGGAGCTGAAGTCAAATCAGCGGGTGGCACGTAGCAAGATACTGCTGCTGCCAGTATACATAACAAAAATAGAATTTTTAAAAGGAAGTAGTGAAATTACGTCAATAATGCTGAAAGATAAGGAAAATGCAAGCTGGAGGGAAAATAGGTTTGCATATTTTCAGTTTAGGGAAGGGGAGTATATAAAAGTAACGGGAGATATAGTTTCACTGGATTTGGATAAGAAAACAGGGGAGGAAGGTGTAGCAGAAGAGATAACCAAATATGCTGAAATGGGATCAAGTGAGAAAAAGAGATTCAGACAGAAAATAGGGAAAAAAGCAATACAGTATTTATCAAATCTAGCTTCCATCA
>NZ_DBHIXN010000021.1:0-33672 GCF_057270615.1 Leptotrichia sp. | reverse complement strand
CAATTTTACATCAAAAAAACTTTACATTTTTTATATATCCAGCAAAAATGAAAGAAATTCCACATTTGAATAAAAATGAATATGCGGATATCCGGCTATCGCATTATTTTTCATATATCCACATTTCCATTCTTTCCCATTATTCTTGTAAATATTATAAAAATAGCCTCTTGAGTCATTCCCGCTTACTTCATTATTTTCCAAAATTTCCGAATAATGAAATTCATGTCCTCGCAATTTTATCCCATTTGCAGTTTCAATATTGATATACCCAAACCTTCCAATATTTAAGCGTTTTCTCATTCCAATTTCAATATTGAAAATTCCGCACATATCAAAAATTTCTTCATTTAATAAATGTAATTTTTTTGCTAAATACATAAATCCGCCACATTCAGCAAATATTCTCACGCCATTTTTACACGCTTCAACAATACTGTTTTTCATAGAAATATTTTCACTTAACTCTTTTGCAAATAATTCGGGATAACCTCCACCAAAATAGATAAAATCTGTATTTTTAGGAATTTCTTTATCTCGAATTGGACTGAACTCAACTATTTCTACTCCACAAAATTTCATCAAATCAATGTTTGCCTCATAATAAAACGAAAATGCTTCATCTCTAGCAATTGCCACTCTTTTACCTTTAAATTTATCTTTTAAAGGTTTTATTTTCACATAATTATCCATGTTTCGACTTGATTCAAACTCCTGTGCAATTTCTTTTATTCGATCCAAGTTCAAGCAATTTTGTGCAATTTCCTTGAACAATTCCTGTTTCCTTGCATTATCCTCTTCAAAAGCCTGTTTCAAGCCTAAATGTCGGCTCTCTGTCGCAAGAAGTTCATTTCTAGGAACATAGCCCAAACACTCAATTCCTGTATATTTCTCAACTGCTTCCTTCAAGCTCTCGTACAATTTTTGCGAAGAAACATTGTTAATAATGACTCCTTTTATCTTGACTCTCTCATCAAACATCTTAAATCCGAGAACTTCTGCCGCAATACTCGTCGAAATCGCCTTAGCATTCACAACTAGAATCACAGGAATATCAAGTACTCTCGCCAAATGAGCCGTACTAAAATTGTCTTTTTCATTACCAATTCCATCATAAAGTCCCATAACACCCTCAACAATAGAAATATCCCTGCCTTGCGAATACATTTCAAATATCTGTCTCACAGACTCTTCATCTGTCATAAAAATATCCAAATTGTGTGAATGGTGTCCTGTAAATACTTCATGATGAGTCGGATCAATGTAATCTGGTCCTACCTTAAAAGGAGCTACATTTTCCAAAGCAGACATTAAAATACTACTTACTGTAGTTTTACCGCTCCCGCTCATCGTTCCTGATATTAATATTTTTTTCATAACAAATTTTTTTCCTCCAAAAATTTACAATAATCATTTTCATCAAGATTTCTATACTTAAGATAACTTTTAATTTTCAAAACATTTGGAACATTCAAATTTAATTTTTTCAAAAATTCAAAATCCTCAAAAACTTCGTCTCTACTACCTTGTCTTACAATTTTCCCTTTATCAAGAACATAAATATAGTCAGCAAATTCATATGCAAAATCTGTATCATGTGTCGAAACCACAAGAGTTTTTCCAGCTTTGGAAAAATTATCCAAAATTTCAGAAACTCTTCTTGTATTTTTAGAATCCAGCCAAGCTGTCGGTTCGTCTAGAATCAACAATTCTGGCTCCATTGCCGTAATCGCCGCTATTGAAACCCGTTTTTTCTGACCGTAACTTAGGTGATGACAAGGTCTGTCCTTCAAATCTTCGATATTGATTTCCCTCATTGCTCTATTAACATTTTCTTCTACTTTTTCTTCAGAATATCCAAGATTTTCAGGTCCATAAGCCACTTCTTGAAAAACTAACGGAGCAAAAATCTGTATTTCAGGATCTTGAAAAATTATTCCAACTTTTCTTCTCAATTCCTCCAAATCCTTTTTTTTATGTTTAACCTTCTTCCCTTCAAAGTAAATATCCCCTTTTTGTGCTTTCAAAAGTCCATTCATTATTAAAAATAAAGTCGATTTCCCAGAGCCATTTTCTCCAAGAAATAATGTTTTTTTTCCTTTTTCGATATCCAAATTTATATTTTTTAACGCTTCAGTTTCATTATCATACGAAAAAGTTATATTTTCAAGTTTAAGCATTGTATTTTACCACCAAATATAAGTTTATTGCAATTATTATTATTAAAAAAATTGTTTCAAATCCAATTTTTTTGTATTTTCTATGAGAAAAAATAAATTCTTTCCCCATTCTTGATTCTACAGCCTTTATAGAATTAAGATTATAGTAATATGTTTTTTTTAATATAGCTACCACTAACATTGGAAATGATTTCATCCCATTTTTAAAACTACTGTATCCAAGCCTTACTTCCTGTGCATTTTTGAGTCTTTCCTTATTCTCAAACAACAAAAAAATATATCTATAAATCAACAAAAACATTTCTCTAAAAATTTTTGGAAATCTCATTTTTTCAAATATATAGTCTAAATCTACAACTGGTGTTGAGCAAATAAGAAAATAAATTACTGATATTGACGAAAATGAACGTAACAAAAATGTCCAAATATCCGCCTTTATTAGCCATAATGAAATTACAGTTGTTAAAATAAATAAAGCTGGAATAAAATTCAGTTTTAGTAAATCTTTCACTTTCACTTTTACTACAAATAAAAGAAGTAAATTAAATAGTGTAAGATTAAAAATAAATACTACTTTACTTCCCGTGTAAAGCAAAAATACTAATGTCATCATTGACAACGTAAATTTTATTCCAGGATTAATATTTTTTATGGGATTCGTATATGATATTTTATCTATTAGCATTTTTTCTTTCACCTTTGAAATATCCTAAAACATATCCTACAATTCCTGCACCTAGTGCTGCCTGTAACGCAAAAAGTAAACTTTCTGTTTCTTCTCCAGGTAATTCTATTAAATTTTTAGCCCAAGGCTTGTAATTAGGTTTTATCGTTTTAATCATTTCTTCTCCCTTATCATCTGAACCACCAAATTCAGATTTTACAAGAAGTAATGGTACGACACCTATTAAAAGTATTAAAACTATCAAAATAATATTCTTTTTAAAAACACTTTTATTTTTATTCTCTGCCATTATGCTTTCACCCCTTTTACTTCATATTTTTCAAGTATATTCATTACAACATTTGTAAGCAATCCTTCAATTATAGCAAGTGGAATTTGAGTTACTGCAAATACCATTCCAAATTTAATAAATGAAGCAAGTACTCCACCTTGAGGCGACGGATACGCAAGTGCCAACTGAAAAGATGTAACAACATAAGTTGCAAGATCTCCTATTGCCGCTGCCAAAAATATTGCAACTGCTCTATTCTTCTTAGCAAGCCCTTTATAAATCAAGTACGAAACAATTGGTCCAGCAATCGCCATTGAAGCCGTATTTGCTCCAAGAGTCGTAAACCCTCCATGAGCCAACAATCCAGCTTGAAATATCAATACAATTGTCCCTAAAATTGAAGTTACAAATGGTCCATACAAAATAGCCGAAAGCCCCACTCCTGTCGGATGTGATGAACTTCCTGTAACTGATGGAATTTTTAACGCTGACAACACAAAAATAAATGCTCCTGCCAATGCAAGTGTCATTTTATCCTTAACACTTCCTTTAGAAACAACCTGAAGTTTTTTTATCCCCAAAATCCAAAACGGAATACACACAACAAACCATACAATAACCCAATTTATTGGTAAAAATCCTTCCATTATGTGCATTGAATAACCATTTACACCTACTAGCAACATGCTAGTCAAAACTAAAAACAATAATGTTCTCTTTTTCATATCTTCTCCTTCTACAATTTTTTTTAGTATTAGGCAAGTTAAAAAAAAATCAGCTAAAAGCTGAATTTAACATACGTCAAAATTTTCCATTTAAGCATTTTGTACCAAACTGTATGCTTAGTCTATGCATAATGGAACAAATCACCATTGATTTATTTACTGATGTATATCAAATTTCCCCTTCCCAGAAAATCTATAATATATTAATATTAGGCAAGTCTCCTGACTAACTTCACTCTACTCGTACCCTTCCCAAAATATTTACAATATTTCAGTGGTTATTTATACTTTCGTCAGTTTCACAGTAGTGGGGGCTGTATCGGATTTTAACCGATTTCCTTATTAAGTTTGCAAAACACCTATTATTCTCTATAAATATTATATTACTTTTTCTACATTTGTCAAGCTAAATATAGACATCTTTCAGCTTATCCATAAACATTTCCCGAATAAACTTGTATTCTCCCATTCCTTTTAAAACAGATGTTACTTTATAACCTTCATTTTTTAATATTGTCTTCCACGAATCCTTTTTATCAGAAGACATATCATTTTTTGCATGATCTCCAGCCACTATCATAAGCGGTTTTAATAATATATTTCTAAAACCTTTTCCTTTCATTTTTTCAACAATATCTTTAATAGTCACTTTCCCTTCAACAGTAGCTATAAAAATATTATCTTTTCCAGCTTTTAAATACTCATCCTGCAATTTTTGGTATATGCAATCTGCAGCATTTTCAGTTCCGTGTCCCATAAGCACAATAGCATCGTTTCCCGCAAAATCATTAAATTCTTTATTGTTTACAATTTTTTTTAAATCCTTGTCATCTGCCAAAAGCGGTTTTGATATTTTTCCAAATTTGTCATCAAGTTTTGAATATTCAATTCCATCTAAAATATGCAAAGACATTGTTATTATTTCCTCAAACCCTTTATCTTTTAAGACTTTTAGTCCTTCCTCCTGATCAAATATATGAACTCCTTCATTTTTTTCTATTATTCGTCTTATAATTCCTGAAGTATAAGCTCTTTCCACATTTTCACTTCCATATTTTTCCTCTACTTCCCTTTGGATTAAATCAAGACATTTTTTTCGTGTATCTTTATGCGATGTCCCAAAGCTAGTTACTAAAATAGCTTTTTTCATTTATTTTTTCTTTCCTTTCAAATTAATATTTTTATAAAAAAAGGCATTGAAATTTTCATGCCTTTAACGTGAACTACTCCCACTTGTAGAAGAGGGAGCTTCCTGGGAAGTATCTGCTTTTGCTAGCCAAATATATTTACCAAGCTCTTCGGGCAGTCCCTGCCCTGACTATGAGTATTATACCGTATAAGAGCTGTTATTTCAAGCTATATTCTGCAATTCATCTCCCACTTATAGAAGAAGGAGACTTCTTGCTAAATATTGTTAAATTTTCATAAAATTATTTTAATTTTGATTTTACATCTTGAAACAGACCTTCTATAAATTCCCCTTTGCTCATATCATTTCCTGAAATTTTTACAGTTCCTGATATTTCACGTGCGAAAGGATAAACATTATAAGTCCAGCTATTTTTTTCAGAAATTTGACGTATATTTTTATTTTCTGAAGATGCCACTTCTGTTATTTCCATCTGACCTTTATATTTTCTTTTTTCAAATAATTTCAAAAGGCTAAGAAGTGCTGATTCATCTTTTTTTTCTATAATAAATTCAATTTTATCTGCACCTGAAAGATTTTGATACATTTGTTTTGCAAAATCCCCATCCTTTTTCATTCCAAAAATTAAATTGGCAAGTCCTCCTCTATTTAAAGTTCCTGATATTACTGGACTTTCATAATTGTCATTAACAATTCCAACTACAACTTTGTCAAAAGCTGAAAATGAAAGTGTCCCAAAAATAATAAACAATCCTAAAATTAATTTTTTCATCATTAATTCCACCTTTCTTATTTTATAAAATATTAATTTTATTTTCTTCTTCCTTTCATAAATCCTCCACCAAGTCCTGGAATGCCGCCACTATTAAACATTTTCATCATTTGCTTCATTTGTTCAAATTGTTTTATCAATTTATTTACATCATTTACTTGAACTCCGCTTCCTTTAGCAATTCTCATTTTACGGCTTCCATTTTTTAGAAGTTTTGGATCACGTCTTTCCTGAATCGTCATTGAAAAAATGATTGCTTCAACTTTTTTCATTTCCTTTTCAGCCATCCCCATGTCAATCATGCTTGTGTCAACTCCTGGTATCATTTTCATAATTCCTGCAATTGATCCCATTTTTCTTATCATTTTAAATTGCTTCAAAAAATCTTCAAAGTCAAACTGGTTCTTTCTAAATTTTTCCTCCATTTTCTTGGCTTCTTTTTCATCAATGGCTTCTTGTGCCTTTTCCACAAGCGAAACAACATCCCCCATTCCAAGAATACGTGAAGCAAGCCTATCAGGATGAAACGGTGCAATGTCATCTAGCTTTTCCCCTTCACTTATGAATTTAATTGGCTTTCCTGCAACTTCCTTTACCGAAAGAGCCGCTCCTCCACGAGTATCTCCATCCAGCTTTGTAAGTACAACTCCAGTAATATCAAGCTGTTCATTAAATTCCTTTGCCACATTAACCGCATCTTGCCCAGTCATTCCATCAACAACAAGCAAAATCTCATTTGGGTTAAAACTGTCCTTTATTTCTTGCAATTCATGCATAAGCTGTTCATCAATATGCAGTCTTCCTGCCGTATCAATAATCACATAAGTTGCATGCTCCGCCTTTGAAGCCTCTATCCCCTGTTTTACAATTTCTAGTGCATCTGTACTTTCATCAATTGTAAATACTGGAACTTTTACTTGCTCTCCCAATACTTTTATTTGCTTTTTAGCAGCAGGTCTATAAACATCTGCTCCAATTAAAAATGGCTTTTCCCCTTTTGATTTCAAATGTTTAGCCAATTTTCCAGAAAATGTAGTTTTCCCAGCCCCTTGAAGTCCAGAAAGCATTACAATAGTAGGATTTTTCTCACTTTTAGCGATTGAAACATTTGATCCTCCAAGCACTTCCACAAGCTCATCATTTACGATTTTAATAAATTGCTGTGTTGGATTAACTCCGCTAATAACCTTTTCTCCCAATGCCTTTTCACGAATTTTAGCCACAAAATTTTTAGCTACACCATAATTTACATCTGCCTCAAGCAATGCCAAACGCACTTCCCTTAAAGCATCTTTCATATTACTTTCAGTCAACTTTCCCTGGCCGCTGACCTTTTTAAATATATCTTTAAATCTATCTCCCAAATTATTAAACATTATTAATCTCCTTATTTTATATCTTTTTAGTTTTACATTTATTCGTATATTTTTTTAATTTTGCTGAATATAGGATAACATATTATAGGAGAAAAAACAAGATAAAGAAATAGAGTTTACAAAGCTAAAAATTCCTATTTGATTGAAAAAATTTTAAATTTATCTAGTAAAATATTTATAAATTTACAAAAAATATTACTAAATAAATGAAATTCAAATAAAAATCATAAGAATAAAAAACTTTTATTCACTAAAATATACCCAATCCTTTAGAGGGAATAAGGACTCTGTGACTTTAGTCGTGGGAGGTTCAGATAATAGAAACGAGGTAATTAAATATGAAAAAAATGAATTTTATAAAAAAGAAAAACAAAAAACTTGCTTTACTTTCAATGTTATTTTTAGTTTTAAGCTGTTCTAACAAAAATGACAACAATTCAGTAAATACAAGCAATCTATCAAATACTGAACAGCAAAAAACGATTTCACCAGAAGATCTGCCAAAATACACTAAAAATGCAGCACAAACACAAGATGCCTTTGTAAGTGTTCATAACAGCGTTAAAGATTCAATTGTAAATATAAGAACAAAAAAAACTGTAACAGTTAATACCTATAATCCACTTGAAGAATTGCTATTTGGAAGTTCTGGAGGTCAGGAAAAACGTGAATCTGGTTCGCTTGGTTCAGGATTTGTAGTTTCAAAAGATGGATATATTGTTACAAATAATCACGTTATTGATGGTGCAGATGAAATTTATGTAAAATTTTCAAACGGACGTGAATATAAAACAAAGCTCGTAGGAACTTCGCCTGAAGTTGATATTGCCGTATTGAAAATAGATTCAAATGAAACATTTAAACCATTAGAATTTGCAAATTCAGATCAAGTCCAAATTGGACAATGGTCAATTGCTTTTGGAAATCCATTAGGATTAAATGATTCAATGACTGTCGGAATCGTAAGTGCTGCTGGACGTAGTTCACTTGGAATTGAAGAAATTGAAAACTTCATTCAAACTGATGCTGCAATTAATCAAGGAAATAGTGGAGGTCCATTAATTGACATATCAGGAAAGGTTATCGGAGTAAATACAGCCATTTATTCACAAAGTGGAGGAAGTGTAGGAATAGGATTTGCAATTCCAGCAAACTTAGTAATGACTGTAAAAGATTCAATTATCGCAACTGGTAAATTTGAAAAACCATACATTGGTATCTACTTAGGAAACTTAGATGCAGAAAAGGCAAAGGCTCTTAACCTAAAATCTTCAAACGGAGTATTTGTTGCCGGTACTGTTCCAAATGGCCCAGCTGCTGCAGCAAAAATAACAAAAAATGATGTTATCACAGCTGTTGATGGAAAAGAAGTAGATTCTGCAGGTGCATTTGTTGGAGAAATAGCTGCTAAAAAAGTAGGACAATCAGTAAAATTAACTATATCCAGAAATGGAAAACCAATAGAAATATCAGTAACTCTTGCTAAAACTCCAAATGCCATCCAACAACAATATATTTTGCAGCAACAACAACAACAGCAGCAAGAACAATTTAATAGATAATAAAAAATATTAATTGAAAAAAATAACATAACATTTTTGTATAAAAAACAATCACAAAGTTTTCATAAAACAAAAAAAGAAAGTTCTAATCTTTATTGACTAGAACTTTTTTTGTGTTATAATTTTAATATTATACTAAACCCCATTTGAATAATGAATATATTTTAGTAGATTAACCCAAATATTTTCTTTTAGATAATCAAAATAGATATTCGCTTTTTAAACAGAGAATAGACCTGTTCGATAACTATACAAACTTAGAATTTAATAAAATAAATATCTTGAAGCAAGGGGTCTTGACCCCTTGTATAGATAAAAAAACTTAGGTTATCGAACATATCTAATAATTAAATTTTATTTCTTTAACAAAATTATCAAATTAATTACTATAGAATTTTACTTTTATTTTTTAACAAGTAACAAATGTCAAAATTTTCTCAAATAATCCTTCCTCAGTATATTTTTGCGGCTCTATCACTACTTTCAATCCATATTTTTCAATAGTTTTTGTAGTAACAGGACCAATCGAAGCAATAACCTTATTTTTCAGAATTTCTTTTATTTCTTCATTTTCACTCAAGTTTATGCTGTCAGCAAAGGCTTTAAAGGTTGACGAGCTTAAAAACATTAAAATGTCGCTTTCTTTTATGTATTTTTCAGCTTTTTCCTTTTCTGCTTTAACTTTCTGAGTTTTATACACTACAAGTTTTTCGTAATTTCGATTGTATAAATCTGAATATTTTTTTTCATTTACTGGAGAAATATCAGATACTATAAACAGTATTTTTTCTCCTTCCTTAGTAAAATTCACACTCTCACTAGCCAGCCTTTCTACCGTATATTCTTTTGGATAAAAATCTGGAATTATTTTATATTTTTCAATTTCTTGAGCCGTCTTTTCTCCCACGACCCCTATTTTTACATTTCCCAAAGCACGAATATCCTTAACTTTTTTCATAAATCCAATAACAGAATTTATACTGTTAAATAGAAGAGTGCTATATTCCTTCAAATCAGGCATTTCAAAATCGACATATTCTATATTAATAAATGGAAGGCTCAAAGTCTGTCCGCCAAGTTCATTTATTTTATTTGATATATCCCTCTGTTTTTCCTTATTTCTTGTAATAAGAATATTTTTTCCAAATAGTGGCTTATTCTCAAACCATTTCATTTTTTCCCGTAAATTCACCACTTCCCCAATCAAAATAATGGCAGGCGATTTTACATTATGTTCTTTTACTGTATTTACTATTGTTTCCAATGTTCCTGTATAAGTTTTCTGTCTTGTCGTAGTTCCATCTTTTATTATTGCAACTGGTGTTTTCGGATTTTTTCCATTATTTATCAAGTTTTTTATTATTTTTTCAAGATTACTTAATCCCATTAAAAAAACCAAAGTTCCTTCCAATTTTGCAATAACTGAAAAATCAAGTTCTGTTCCGTTAAATTTCGTATGTCCAGTAAATACATGAAATGAAGTATTAATTCCTCTATGAGTTACAGGAATTCCAGCATAAGCTGGCACAGCAATTGAAGAAGTTATCCCTGGAATCACCTCAAAATCTATATTTTCAGCGACTAATGCCTCTATTTCCTCTCCGCCTCGTCCAAATACAAAAGGATCTCCTCCCTTTAATCTCAATACTAAAAGGCCCTCTTTACCTTTTTCCACAAGTTTTTTATTTATTTCCGCCTGCAATTTTCCTCCAGCAGTATTTTCTTTTCCCATATAAATCAGTTCTACATCAGACTTTACATACTGTAAGATATTTTTATTTACAAGCCTGTCGTAAACAATGCAGTCAGCTTTTTCTATCACGTTTTTCAATTTTAAAGTTATAAGCCCTTCATCTCCACAGCCTGCTCCTGCGATATAAACTTTACCTTTTCTCATTTTTCAGCTCCTTTTTTATTTCTTCAGCCAATTTTTGTGCAATTTCCTTCGGATTTTCCTTATTTCCTTCAACTTCTTTTAATATTCTGTTTCCATTATCATTAAACATTCCCTTTAATTTTAATGTATTTCCTTCAATAACTGATGAACAGCCTATCGGAGTATGGCAGCCTCCATCAAAAATTTTTGAAAACTCCCTTTCAGCTTCACACATCATTGTAACTTCATCATCATTTATAATTTCAAGAAGATGCCGTATTTTATTATCATTTTCCCTGCATTGAATACACAAAATTCCTTGTCCTGGTGCTGGCATAAAAGAATCTGCATCAAAATATTCAGTAATTCTTTTTTCCAGTCCAACTCTTTTCAATCCAGCCGCAGCCAGCACAATCGCATCATATTCCCCTTCATCAAGTTTTTTTAGCCTTGTGTGAATATTCCCACGAATTGCTTTTATTTCTACATCATTTCGCAAATTCAAAATCTCCTTTTCCCGTCTTATGCTCCCTGTCCCAATTACAGAATTTTCGTCAAGTTCTTTTAATTTTTTCCCATTTTTTGAAACAAGCACATCACGGTTATCTTCCCTCATTGGAAAACATGCATTCAAAAGCCCTTCTGGAGTGTTCTGTGGCATATCCTTTAACGAATGTACCGCCAAATCTATTTTATTTTCCAGCATTTCCTTTTCAATTTCCTTCACAAACAAATCTTTTTGTGCTGTTCCTTTTATTTTTGTAAAATCTCGCAAGTCCTTGTCTCCCTTTGTAACTATGACTTTCAGTTCTATTTCTAGCGATTTCCTTACATCAAATCCTTTGATTTCAAAAAGAGCCTTATTTTCCCTTAATTCATCATATTTTCCAATCAGCATTTCTTTCACTTTTTCCGCCTGTGCAAGTGCCAAAATGCTTCCTCTCGTTCCAATAATTATTTTATTCGATTTCATCCATTTTCACCCATTTCAATATTTTTATGATTTATATATTTTCTTCTTTTTTCAAGTTTTTCCGCTATTTTTTTTAACTGCTCCTCAATAATGTAAAAATACTTTTCCACAATTTCATCCCGTTTTTCCACATTTTTATTATATTCATCCCAAATATCCTCCAAATGATAAAGTGAAACATTTTCAAATTCCCCAATACTCATTTCAATATCTCTAGGAACTGCCAAATCAAGAAAAAATCTTTTTCTCCCATCATTCAAAATATCTTTAATTTTATCTTTTTCAAGAATCAAATGCGGTGCAGAAGTGGCACTTATTACAATATCCATATTTTTTATAATATTATATTTCTCATTAAATCCCGCTGTCTGAACATCTGGATACACTTTCTGCAATTCAATTGATCGTCGCAAACTTCTATTTGTCATCGTCAAATGGCAATTGTTCATTTTGTGAAGAAGTGCAAGAATCGACTGACTCAAATCTCCCACTCCAATTACAAATATCTTTTTATTTTCAAGACTCTCAAATTTTGTTCTTATAAATTTTACAGCTATCGAATCAAGTGAAATATTTTTCTCATTTATTCTGCTTTCCGCTCTAAACCTTTTCCCAGTTTCTATCGCCTGATTAAACATTATATTCAAAAAAGAAGACGTAATATTTTTATCAAGAGCATCAAAATAAGCCTTTTTAAGCTGCACAAGAATCTGGTCTTCTCCCTTTATTATTGAATCCAGCCCACAGATCACACGTAGCAAATAATATATAGCCTCAGCTCCCTTATAAATTCTTGTTTTTTCAACCCTAAGATTCCTTTTTAACTCTTCAATTTCAAATTCCTTACTAACATCCAAATAAATCTCCACCCTCAAACAAGTTTCAACAGCCACATACCCCTTTACAATCCTCTTCTCCAAATACTCCCCCAAAATATTTTTGTACCCTTCTTTTACAAACTTTTCCCTTTCTTCCAAACTCAAATTTTTATAACTAAAACTTAGAATATAAAAATTTTTTACTAAATTTTCATTCATTTTTTCTCTCTCCAATTTTTCTTTTTTAGCAAATATTTTTAGTTTTATCATAATACATATAAATTTATTTATTTAATATAGTATATGATAAATAATATTAGTTTTTAAGATTTTTTTATTCTAACTAAATCTCCTATTTTTATTTTTTCAGCTTCTTTTAAATTTAATACAATATCTTTACTAATTTCCGCTATTTTCAATGGAGCGATTTCTTCTATTTCTTCAGTTTCATTAGCATTAATTGTATTTAATAGTTTCTGAAGAGGAGTTTTAACAATTCTCTTTAAATAAAATTCATTATTTGTACATAAAGAAACTTTTTCTGATATCATTTTTGGTTTTATTGTAGCTTTTATTATATCAAGTCTACCATAATTACTTTCCTCATCTTTTATCTCAGGACCTATTTCATAAATTTCTAATAAAGTATCCTCTGTAATACTATTTTTATATCCCAAATTAATAATTACATTATACGGATCTATTATTTTAACGATTTTTCCTATTTCCATCGTTGCCTCCTTGTATTGTTCTTCGATTTTCAGATTTTTCAACAGCTCTATATACTGTCAATTCAAATTTTAAATCATCTCTCTCTTCTTTAATAGTAAATATTTGTTTATTTAATTCCAATATATTATTTTTAAGTTTTTCTATTTCCTCTAAGTGTTCTTTTTCTAATTTTATTTCTATATCTTTTATAGAAGGTTTGCTATGAAAAAATAAATAAATAAGAAATAACACTATTGACATAATAATGCTTGAAATAGTTATTTTTAAATCTGAATTTTTATAAATTTCAACAATTAATTTTACTAAATTATCAATCTTAATCACTCTCCTTATGCTTAATTACTAATAAAAAAAACTTTCTCCCTCTTCTTCACTTGCAAATCCATATCCACTAAAAATAAATCCCTATCATCTTCTCCTAAAATATCTTTTATTTTATTGTATTTTCTCTCAAATTCAGAACTTTCATAATTATCGTTCTTAACCATTTCTTTTACTTGGTTAAGCAGTTCGTACACACTAGGATTTCTATCTGTTTCAAGCCCCATTATATCTTCCAGTATTCTTTCCATAGTCTGTCCATACGAATTACCAAATTCTTTCCCAAGTCTAGTCTCTATATTTCCATCTCGATTTTTTATTAATAAAATTATATTCTCTTTTTCCACACTTCCTAAAATATGTGGAGAATGTGTTGCCAAAATTATCTGGTTATTTTTACCAATTTTTCTATAAACATCAACAATTTTTTGCTGCCATTTCGGATGTAACGACAATTCAGGCTCATCAATCATAATTATGGAATTTTCAGGCTCCAGCATTTTTATCGCCAAAGTCCGTAAAAATAACTGCTTTTCCCCAGAAGAAAGTTCATTTATTCCAAATTTTTTTCCGCTAGAATCAGTAAAAATCGGCATACTATTCTCATCTTTCGATATTTCTGAAAGTTTCACATCCAACTCCAAAATTTCAAAAATTCCATTAATTTCCGCAAAAACTTTTTTTCTGACTTGTCCCATCGTCAAATTTTCTTCTTCATTTGCAACTTTTGAAATCCGTGTCGCAATATACGACGGAATATCTTTAATTTCATGTGAATCCACAATATTAATAAACCTATATTCTTTCTTCAAATTAGTTTGCGCTTTCTTAATTTCCTCAAAATTAATCTCTGTTGGAACATAAATTAATTTTGGAAATATTTTTAACTTTTCAAAACTTTTACTTATTATTTTGGAATTTTTATTTTCAAATTTATTATTTTTACAATCATCATTATAAAATTTTATATTTCTCAAACAATCTGTAAATTCAATATCTTTTTGCAATTCTTTTTCAGTTTCTGTCAATCTTTCACTATTCATAAGACTTTCCAATACTTCTCTTTCATTCTTTTCATAGAATAATTCCACATTAACAGCTTTGCTTCTAAACATTTCAAACCAATAACGAATACTTTCCAATACTCTAGTTTTTCCACTCCCATTAATCCCAGCCAGAACTATCAAATCCAACACTTTTCCTTCTGACTCAAAATTTATATCTAAATTTTCAAGTCCGTTGTATTCTTTTATGTGAATATTTTTTATTTTCATTTGTGGTTGCTCCTTTCTTTTATCTGCTTATAATCATTTGTAAAAGTCTAAAAAATTCAGCAAATACAATATTTTTTTACATGTAATTTTCTTGTTTTTCTCTACTTATCCAATGCTTTTCTTCTTTCAAATAAATTATGCTTGCTCAAATCCACTTCTTCTTCAGCTTTTTTAGCCAGTATTTTCTGATTAAATAAATTATTCATCTAAATTTTATACTCCTTCTGCCCCGTAAATTGTTGCCTACTTACATTCTATTAACTTTTCCATTTTTTGTCAATTCAATTTAATATTAATTATAACAAAATAAAATAATAGGGAATATCTTATAAGTCATAAGAATTCCCTATTTAAAATACTAATAAATATATTTCATAATCTCACCGACTATATCGCTTGTCATCTCATCTAACACATATTTTTTCTTAATATTAACAGTTTTCCATTCCTCCTTAGGTTTATTTGCCTTTTCATCAAAAATATTTCCGCCAGTAGTGATTTTTACTTTGTTAGTTGAAAAATTAATGCTAAGTTCCTCTTGATCGCCAGAATTTCTCATAAATGAATTATTGTCAAATCCAATAAGTTCAAGCTTTTGATTTTGAAATCTAAAAGTGTAGGTATTTTGTGTTACAGACCAGCTTCCCGCACTTAAAAAATAATTAAGTTTAATTTTTAAAATATTATTTTTTATGCTAATGCTGTCTAAAGTATCCATAAGAGCTGGACTTTCCTTATTTCCTTCGCTTTTGATAAAACCTTTATCATTCTTGCCTGCCAAAATATAGCTTCCATTTTTTTGCTTGAATAAAACCAAAAGTATTCTTGGATTTAAGTTTAAATATTCAGAGCCAAGATTCTCGTTTTTTACAATATTTGCCTTATCAGTTTTTTCGATAATGATGGCAACATCTTCAAGCTTATCATTATTTAAATCTCCTTTAGCCGAAAGAACAGTTTTCCAGCCTTTTGGAATGAATCCATCTATATTTTTTGCCTTTTCAGGAAAATTTCCCCCAAAAGAAAAAATTGAGAAAATTAAAAACAATGACAAAGTAAACAATAATTTCCTTTTCATAAATAACATTCCTTTCTTTTCTATTCTAACTATTTGTAAAAGTCTAAAAATTCTGATAAATACAGTATTCTAAAATTTTTAATTTTTTTCTTTTTTTTGCTCTCTGACAAGGAATCAAGACCCCTTGCAACATTAGTTAGTTTACTTTTGCAATTACCTATTTTTTATTCTAAAACTTTTCTCAAAACCTCAATAACCCTATCATTACTCTTTCTGTCCTTAATTGCCAGCCTAAAAAATCTTTCATCTAAAAACCTAAAGTTAGATGCATCCCTTATCAAAATTCCTTCTTCCATTATTTTTTCTCGCAACTTTTTCACATTCAGCCCTTTAAAAATTAGTTTATCTTTTATTTTTACACAAATAAAGTTTACTTCAGTTTTATAAGGCTTTATTCCTGAAATTTCACTTAGTTTTTCATACATGTATTTTTTTTCTTTTGTTATCCAGTTTAATGTCTTTTCTATGTATTCTGTATCATCAAGCACTGTTATTCCAGCCATTTCAGCGATATTATTCACGCTCCATGGTTCTTTTTTTTCAGCGATTTTCTTTTCCAAATTTTTGTCAAAATAAATTCCATATCCCAAACGTAATCCTGGAATAGCAAAAAATTTTGTAAATGCACGAGTCACAAACAAATTTTTCTTATTTTCTCTACTGTTTACAACGCTTTCCTTTAGCCCATCTTCCAAAAATTCGATAAATGCCTCATCAACAAATAACTTCGTATTATATTTATTACATTCTATCAAGATTTCCTCTGTTTCAGCCAATCTTAAAAATTTTCCAGTTGGATTATTCGGATTGCAAATTATTATTAAATCATATTTTTTCTCAAGTTCTTTTTTTAATTTTTTTATATTAAGCCTAAACTCATCTTTTTCTTCCAGTTCAAAATATTCAATTCCAGTTTTCTGATTTTCAGAATTTTCACATGCCCTTACTGCCCTTTCATATTCCCCAAAAGTAGGCGACACAATTAATACTTTTTTTGGCTTTAACACTTTTATAAACAAAAATATTGATTCTGTTGCCCCATTTCCAACAGTAATATTTGAAATATCAACCATATTTAACTGTGCCAATTTTTTTCGCAATTCTACATAATCAGGATCAGGATATTTCTCAAGAATCCCAATATTTTCAATAATTTTTTGCTTCAAACTTTCAGGAACTCCATACGGATTTATATTTGAACTAAAATCCAATATTTCTTTGATATTTTTTTCCCTGAATATTTTATAAACATTTCCTCCATGAAAATCCATTTTTGTCTCCTTATATAAAACTTATACTAATAAAAATATATTAACTATTTAGTCTGAATTTTCTTTAAAATCAAATTCATTTTTATTTCAACTTCTTATTTTTTAATTTCAATATTTTTTAAATTACCGCTCAATAAATCAAATGTAAATATGCTTCCTTCTAATTTTCCAATAATTTCCTTATTTTCAATTTCTATTTCTATTTCTCCAAAATTATATAGTGAATAGTAAATATCTTCTATCTTTTTGGCTTTTAAAGCATCTTCCACATTATTTTCTGAAGGAGTTTCTACATATATGGAAAAAGTTATTTTATTTATTTTTGATATAACATCTTCAGGGTTTACACAAAATTCTGCGTGCATAAAACCTTTTTCAGGATAATAATATATTTCCCCTGTATCTACATCATCTACATCTAAAAGATCATATTTTTCACATAATTCAGTTGTCATCTCACTTCCAACTTTAAATTCGCCTAATAAATAATTTTCATCATAGATTTCTATTTCTACTACTTTTCTTGAATATATATCTATGTGAATATATGAATTTTCTATTTCCATTATTAAGTTATATCTTTCTCTTCTGTCATTTTTACGATACTCTGTATGATAAATTTTCATAAGAGGATAAATTTTTTCTATGCTATCTCCTAATGTTATTCCTTTATAATTATAAATTTCTAAATTTTCGTTTTTATATCTTTCTACTAATTCATCATTATTTTTATCATATTCACTCTTCATTTTTTCTAAATCTCCTAAAAATTCACTATATAGTTTTTTCATTTCGATGTCTTTAATTTCAGCAAAACATTTTTGAAAATTTTTAATCATTTAATTACATATTCTCTGATTTCATTTGGTGAAAACCATAAATTTTCACTATATCCAATATATCTTATTTCCTTCTCCTTTACATTATCCCCACAAATATTACTGAAAATACTGCCAAACTCAAAAAACTTGTAACATACATTATCTTTATATTTTTTTTTATATCTTCCAGTTCAAAATCCTTCGTTTTATCTCCTATCGTAGGTTTATTCATCTCTTTCCCAAAATACGATACTTTTCCTCCAAACTGCACTCCCAAGGCCCCTGCAACACTTGCTTCTGAATGTGCTGAATTTGGACTGCTATGATTTTTTCTGTCTCTTATAAATATTTTTAGTGAATTTTTATAATCATATCCTAAAATTATACTGGCAAGCACTATCAAAACTCCTGTAATTCTCGCAGGAATAAAATTAGCCACATCATCCACCTTTGCAGAAAATTTTCCAAAATCCATATATTTATCATTTTTATATCCAACCATCGAATCTAATGTATTTATCGCTTTATACGCCATTGCTAGCGGCATTCCTCCTAAAAACATATAAAACATAGGAGCCACTATTCCATCAACTGTATTTTCCGAAATTGTTTCCATCGTACTTCTTATTATCATTTTTTTATCCATCGTTTCAGTATCTCTTGATACAAGATAAGACAAGTCTTTCCTTGCCTTTTCTATGTTTCCTTCTTTCAAAATTTTATAAACTTTATTTCCTTCACGTGCCAATGAATTTATTGAAAAAATCGTATACATCAAGTAAATTTCAATAATTAGAAAAAATACTGAAATTTTTAAAGATTTGGAAATTAAGTACATTAATATGTACGTTATAGAAACAGTAAAAATATTAAGCACTACTCCTGCTAAAAATTTATACTTTTTTCTCAATAAAATTTTTTCTCCAACATTTATTACCTTTCCGATAACTTGAACAGGATGAATAATATTCTGTGGATCTCCAAATATCAAATCTAATATGTATGCTACCCAAATTTTTATAAAAAATATCAATCTATTCACATCCCATTATCTCATAAATTTTCTTAATATCCACATTATCTCTCAAAATCTGTGCCAGCTTATCATACTCATTATTCTTGTATTCTGCAAAACTGAAATTCTCACTTAATTCATCAATTCCTTTCTTTTTTCTAATCGCATTCAACAAATAATTAGTAAATTCCGAATTATCAAAGATTCCATGCAAATATGTTCCAATTATATTATCCTTCACAATTCCTTTTATTTTTTCATCACCAAAAAGACATTTTATGTTATTCTCTGATATTTCTTTATTTTCAGAATTTTTTTCTTCTATTGGATAACTATAACCTTGATGAATCTCGTATCCCTTCACTTTTATTTCACCAATTCCCTCTAAAATTCCACTAGCATTTTTTATTGTATTTTCATATTGAGTCGTAACTTTTCCTCTTTCCATAACAGTTTCAATTTCTAAAAGTCCTAATCCACTGATTTCTTTCAGATTTGACTCCATTTCGTGAGGGTCTGAAATTTTTTGTCCAAGCATTTGAAAACCACCACAAATTCCAAAAACAAAGGTTCCTGTTCTAGCTAATCTCACAATTTGCCGGCTAATATCTTTTTCAATCAAATCTTTCATATCTTCAACCGTATTTTTAGATCCAGGAATAATTATCATGTCTTCATCGCCTAATTCACTTGCTTTTTCCACATATTTTATCGAAACATCTTCATAATGAGCCAAAGCGTCAATATCTGTAAAATTAGAAACTCTCTTCAATCTAATCACTGAAATTTTTATCTTCGCATCCTTTTTTTGTTTATACTTATCAATTCCAAGGCTATCTTCCTCTTCAATTCCCAGTTTTACATACGGAATTACTCCTAAAACTGGCACATTCGTAAGATTTTCTATCATTTCAATTCCTGGAGTCAAAAGACTTTTGTCCCCTCTAAATTTGTTAATAATCACACCTTTTATACGCTTTCTTTCACTTTCTTCAAGCAACATAATTGTTCCATAAATTGCTGCAAAAACTCCTCCTCGGTCAATATCCGCAACCAAAATAACAGGTGCATCAGCCATTTCAGCCATTCCTGTATTTACAATATCATCTTCCTTTAAATTAATTTCTGCAGGACTTCCTGCTCCTTCCAGTACACAAATATCAAAATTTTTTCTAATATGCTCATAAGCCTTCATAATTTCGCCTTTCAAGTTATGCTTGTATGCAAAATACTCTCTTGCATCCATATTTTTAAATATTTTCCCATTCACAATAACTTGAGATTTTCTATCTGTCGTAGGTTTTAACAAAATCGGATTCATAAACGCTTCTGGCTCAATATTAGCTGCTTCAGCCTGTACCACTTGTGCTCTTCCCATTTCTTTTCCATCTTTCGTAATAAACGAATTTAGAGCCATATTTTGTGATTTGAAAGGAGATACGCTAAATCCATCTTGATAAAAAATTCTGCATAACCCTGTGTTAATTATACTTTTTCCTACATTTGATCCTGTTCCTAATATCATTACATTTCTGTGTTTTCTGTCCATAATGACTCCTTTAGTTACTTTTTAAACATACTTTTTCACAAGCAATTTTTCTTTTCCTTTTTTTGTTTCACCTCTATCTGAAAATAGCTTGTATTTTCCAAATCCTCTAATCGTTATCAAACTTCCAATCTCAAGTATTCTAGATTTATTTTTCTCTTCCGCATAATCAACCAGAACTTTACCTTTTTCAATCGGTTCCACAGACTTGTTCCTAGATAGATTTGTTATCGCTGAAACAATGCTATCAAGCCGTTTTGATGGAACTGTAATCAATTTATCATCATAGCTGTATCCAGGCAATTCCTTCATTTTTTCAAATTCCAAAATTTTAGCTTTGCAGGGAGCCTTTCCAATCTGCTTTAATTCTGCCAAAACTATATCCACAATTTTACTTGACACAGGGATATATCCAGCTTCATCCTCAAGAATTAAATCTCCCATCAGTTCCCTTTTTATATTAATTCCCATTAGACTTCCCAGAAAATCCTTGTGCCTGTACTCTTTAAATTTTGAGTTTACTGATATTTTTATCAATTTGCATGGAAAATCCAGAAAATCACTGTTTTCAAAATCCTCCTTCATAAAACTTTCAGGAACAAATGCAATTTGCCTTCTGTCACTGTCCAAAAAAATTCCGCTTGTAAATACATGTATCCCATTTATTTTTTTTGAAAATTTTTTCCAAAAATTTGGTGTATAAAATTCTTCTGTAAAGGTTATTATTTCATACTTACTGGATATTTCATACGCATTAAAAATTCTGCTTGCCAAATATTCCAAATCTTTCGGAAACTGTTTTAAAAACATCTCTTTTTCCATTCTTTCACCTTCTTATTTAAATCCCTATATTTTTCAATAGTCCCAAAATCAGCAAATGTACAAGATAAAACAAATGATTTAATATCTTATTACTGCTTTTCTATTTTTTTATTATATACTCGAACCTATCCAAAATCAAACTATTAAAAATTATACAAATTTAGAGTTTGAGTAAAATAGTCATAACTTTTGAGTTTAGTTCTAAATCAATTTTACTATAATTGCTAATTGAAACAAGTCATAGAAAATTTCTAAAAATAATAAAATAAAAAAGGCAAAACCAAAGGTAGGAAGATAACTCCAGAAGTATTTCCCACCATTTCAGTTTTGTCTAATCCAAATAGCAATAATCTAAAATTTATAAGTCTATAACTTTATATTCTTTACATAAGTATTATACCCTAACTTTTATATTTGTCAATAGTAAATATTTCTTTTTTCACAAGATATACTATAAAAATTATTCTGTATAATCAAAATCTTCTATTATTTTTTCTAGATTTTTCATAGTAAAATTTTTTTTCAAATACTCCAGTTTTCTTTTTAGTTCTTTTTCTTTTTTAAATATTCCAAGTTTATTTTCATATTCATCCAGTTTCTTAACTCCTTTTTTTATATTATCAAAAACTGCCTGTCTCGTAACTCCGCATTGCTGTGCAATTTCTGAAAGAGAACTGTTTTCTTCCAAATAAAGTTCTAAATACTCTCTCTTTTTGTGTGGAAAAAGTTCACTATAATAAGAAAATAATACAGAATATTTTAAAAAATTATCCAACTTATCCATAATATATTCAAACTCCCTTTATTTTTTTACTTTTCTAATGATTTGTTTTTTCCAAACATATTGTTCCATCTTATTTTTATTAATTCTATTTTTTACAATTTTTATCTTTTCCAAAATATTTTTATAATTTTCATTTTCAGTTCCAAAAGTATCTTTAGAAATTTTTTCACATTTTTCTAACAATTCCAATGCCTTTTTATAACTTTTATTTTCAAAAAAAGCATTTATCAAATTATTCAAAATATTTAAATAAAGATTACTAGCTTCGCCAACCTGTCTTTTCAATATTTTTAATACCTCATTCGCTATATTTTCTGCCATTTTTTTTTCTTCTAGCTTCAAATAAGGTCTTACCATGTTACCTAGTATAATAGCTCCTTGAATTTCACTATCATCCAAGTCTTGTAATATTTCCAAACTTTTTTTTTGCCATTTTACTGAATCCAGATATCTCTCATTTTCTTCATAAAAAAGTCCCAAATTATTACAAATTCCTGCAAATATATATCCATTTTGAAAATTATTCTTTTTGTAAATTTTTATTGCTTTATGATACTTTTCCTCAACTTTTTCATAATCTTTCATAACTCTATAAACTTCAGCAAGATTGGCATTACAAGTTACGTATGCAAGATTATTTTCACCATATAGCTTCAAAATAATATTTTCCGCCTTTGTCAATAGCCTTGCTGATTCTTCAAATTTTCCTACATATTTTAACGCATTTCCCAATTCTGTTAAAATTTTTGCATTCTCTTCACTTTCCTGCCCAAAAACTCTCTTAAACAGCAATCTTAATTCCCTCAAAACCTCAATTTCCTTTTCAATTTTACCATTATTTAAATACTCTTTTCTTTTTATAATCAATTCTTGTATTCTATTCTCTTTTATTTCCCTTTCTTTTCCAGTCATTTTTAAATTCCCTCTTTTTAAAAATTTTTTGTACAATTTATTTTAGGTGAACTACTCCTACTTTTAGAAGCAAAAACTTCTTGGGAAGTATCTACTTTAATTAGCCAAATATATTTACCAAGCTCTTCGGATAGTTCCTAACCTGTTTTCTTTTTTTCTTTTTTTTTCTGCACTTTTCTCCAAATTTAATGCCTGACTCATCATCTTCAGATTCAAATTCTCAAAAGTCACAGCATTACATTCTTTAGAAATTTTATCATTAATGGCTTCTCTTCGATATTTTATACAAAAATTGTATCATAGATATATCCTTTTTTCAATTTTTTTACAAAAAAAGCAATTCATCTCCCACTTATAGAAAGCCTACGACTTCTTGCTATCTTTTTGTTAAAAAATTTTTGTACATTGACAAAATTATATATAAGTGATTTTTTTACAATACATAAAAATATCATAAACTAACTAGAGTACATAACCAACCTGCTAAAACAATATAAATATTTTATTCTGTCATAAATTCAGACAATAAAAAATCAAAAAATCTCCTTAAATTTCAGGAATCTGTAAAACAACTTCAAATCCCCCATATTCACTATGTTTCATCTCAACTTTTCCATTATGGACATCCATAATTTGTTTTACGATAAGAAGCCCTAAACCGTGCTGCTGTTCTGTTGTATTTTTATCACAAACCATATAATGTGGCATATTATTAAGCTTTTCCAGCTCTTCATCAGAAACTCCTATTCCATTATCTTCAACACAAATTATACAATTTTTTTCATCTTCTTTTACTGAAACATAAATTGTGCAACCATTTTCATTATGATTAATACTATTTTGGATTAAATTCGCCAAAGCTCGTTTTATCAAATTTTTATCAACATTAACAAAGCAGGATACAAATTCACTTTTCGTCTTCCATTCTATCGGAAATCTCTCGTCAATATCCATATTCAAAAAATCAACAATTACTTGTCGAACGACTGCAACTGCATTTTCTTTTTTCTTCTCAAAAGGCTGCATATTATATTCTAATTTTGAAGCAAGATTCAAATCATTTATCAGATTTTTTATACGCTCACTTTGTTTCAAAATAACAGAAAGTTTTTTCCCCGTTTCATCTGATAAATTTGAAGATGTTTTTAATTGACTTGCATAGCCCATTATCATTGACAATGGAGTACGAATGTCGTGGGAAACTCCTGCAATCCAGTTTGCTCGTGCCGTATCTTTATTTCGCAGTTGTTCTCTTTGATCTTGCAAAATTTCAGAAGTTTTATTTATACTTTTTGCAAGTTCGGATAAAAAGCCTTTTTCATCTATTTTTACTGGCTTATCTTTTGGTAAATCCTGTATACCTTTTATTATTGGATTTACTGATTTTAAAAGTTTTGAATTTGAAAAAATGTAAATCAAAAATACAAAAAATATATTAGATAGTAAAAATATAAGAAAAAAATTAGGAACATTTTGAATTAGACGATAATTCCAGGTAGCTGTGGAATATTTCCAGTAACTGTCTTTTGGATATCCTAATACAAGTAAATCATTTCTAATTTTTGCTGTAAAAACTGGATAACCTTTTATGTAAGCATGTGAAAATAGAGCTATATCAAATACCGAATATTCTTTTGGAATCTCGCTTGGCAAGTTTTCTGTTTGCCATATCACTTTTTTAGAATCATTGTCAATCACAATCGCCCAAATATTTTGCTTTTTCAAATTGGAAATTTCTTTATCTAGCAAAAAATATTTTCTGTCTTTAAATTTTATCATTTTTGCTATTTCAAAAGTTTTATCTGAAGGCGAATCATCTGTCGAATATTTGAAAAATATAAATTCAAACAAAAAAATATTTAAAAATAGAAGCAAAAATATGCTTAATATTATTGTTATTACAAAACGGCGTATAAGTTTTAATATATTTTTCATACTATTTTCCCTCCACGATCAATTTATAACCTAATCCTTTCATTGTTATAAGAGAAACTGGATGTGACGGCTCTTTCTCAATTTTTTCCCTAATCCGTCTAATATGAGTCATCAAGGAATTTGAGTAAACATAAGCATTTTCGCCCCAAATAGCTTCACATAGCGAATCAATCGTTACAATTCGTCCAGCATTTCTGTATAAAGTTTTTAGTAGTTCATATTCCTTTGCAGTTAAGGAAATTTTTTTCCCATCCTTTACAATTTCTCCTCGTGAAAAATCAATCTGACAGCCATTTAAGTTCACAATAAAATTCTCTTCCTTGTAAGTCCGTCGCAAAATTGCTGTAATCCTAAACAAAAGTTCTTTTGGCAAAAAAGGTTTTACAATATAATCGTCCGCTCCCAATCCAAATCCTTTGAATTTATCCTCATCCTCTCCTCGTGCTGTAAGAAATAAAATTGGATAATTATTGTCTTTTCTCAACTTTTCAAGCAACTCAAAACCATTCCCATCTGGAAGCATCACATCCAATATCGCAAAATCAGGTTTCTTCTCTTCAACACATTTTAAAGCCTCTTTCACATTTTTAGCAGTCCTTGTATTTTCATACCCTCCATCTTCCAAAATTGACACAACCATATTCAAAATTTCCTGTTCATCATCCACAATCAAAATACATTTATCTCTCAAATATTTTTCAACCATTTCAAACTTCCTCCAATTATCACTAAAATTCATAAATCATTATATCACAAAAATCACTCCTAACTTCCCAATTTTCCAAAAAGTAAGGTAAATGTAAAGTAGCGAAAATGTTGCTGTAAAGTTGATGTGGTAATATATGAATATAGAAAAGGAAGAAACAAAATTTAATAAAGAAATAATGAGAGGATGATTTTTATGAACAATGAAATGATCAAAAAAACAACTGAAAAAAGAGTTTTTCTTTCCGATAAGGAACAACATCAAAAAGTTAGTAAAATTGCATTAATTATGAGTTTAATCCCAATTTTAAGCCAATTTATTACATTTTTTAAAGTGCATTATACAGTATCACATATATTTGGTATTGTAAATATTTTATGTATTTTATGCTCTTTCGTTCTATCTATTTTGTGTATCAAAAATCGAGAAAATCGAAATTTGATGAATATTTTTTCAATGATATTAAGTGGAATTTTTATGGTAATTATAGCTATAATTGCTTTTGCGGTTGTGGTTTATACGGTAAAAGGATAGAAAATTGATATTAAATTAAAAAGAGACTTTGTTCAATTAATAAACAGAGTCTCTTTTTTGCTATATTCGATAATCTTCTTGCTGGGTTTCTTAATAGTCTTATACCAATTTTTCATAAAAATTCAATACAGTACAAATACATTTTTATTTTCCTCATTCAACTTTTCATATCATAAAAATTCTCCAAAATCAACAAAAGCTCCTCCCCATAATCTCTAACTTTCCGTTTCCCCATTCCCCTTATTTGCGAAAGTTCTTCAACAGTTTTAGGATTTGCCTTTATTATGTCAACTAAAAGCTGATTTGAAGCAACGATGTAAGGTGGATATCCCAGCATTTGTGCTTCTCCAGCTCTCCATTCTTTCAAAATCTTATATAGCTCGGCTTCTTCTTCTGAAAGATATTCTTCATGATTTTTATTAATCTCTTTAGTATCTCTTCCATTTTGAAAAAAATTATTTTTCTCTAAATTTTTATCTATATTCTCTGCCTTTTCATATTCAACAAAAGCCGTCCAGTAATATTTCCCCTCAATTTTCACTAGCTCAGCCTGATACTTCACAATCTGAACATTTCCTAGCATTCTTTCCAGCTTTCCCTGCTCAAATTCTTCTGTCCTCTCATTAAATGGCAGAGTTACAATTTTTAACACCTCAATTTCCCCCTTTTTGTTTCATTTTTTTAATCCGATACTTAGCAATCTTAAAATTGAATTCTATCTTCTACTTTCTCAAAACCGCTCCATAATCTTTCTCAACTTTAGTCACGATTTTATTTGAAATATCAACAATTTCCTTTTCTTCAAGTGTTTTGTTTTTATCTCTCAAGATTACACTAATTGCCACACTCTTCATTCCTGGCAACACTCCTACACCTTGATAAATGTCAAATAATTCCACTTTTTCAATCTTTTTATCAACTTTTTGAATCGTTTTTAAAACATCTCCAACCAAAATATCTTCTCTCATAACGAACGCAAAATCTCTTGGAACAGCTGGATATTTTACAATTCCTTGATATTTAATTTTCTTACCAATATATTTTTGAATCAAGTCAATGTTAAATTCTCCAACTAAAACTGATGTTTTCCCTAAATCAAAGTTTTCCAATACATCTGGATGAATTTCCCCAAAACTTCCAATCAATTCACGACCAACAAATACGTCAACTGAACGACCTGGATGGTATTGACTTTGTTCAGAACGTTTTACCATATAATTATTGAATTTTAATTGTGTGAAAATTTCTTCCACAATCCCTTTTAAATCATAAAAATCATAAGGAACTGGTTTTGGATTCCACAATGTCTTATTATTTTCTCCAGCCAAAATTATTCCCAATTTTACTTCTTCCTTCGCCAATTCTTCCGCTTTCACAAAAGTTCTGCTAACTTCAAAAAATCTAATATTTGTAGCATTTCTATTCATATTTTCTTTAGCATTTTTTAACAAGCTATAAAGCAATGTTGGACGTAATGTTACAAAATCTTCTGTAATTGGTCTTAATAAATCAATTAAATTTTCTCTTTCAACGCTTGTATATTTAATTTTTTCCATCGCATCTTTTGGTACAAAACTGTAATTAATAACTTCTTTAAGCCCAGCATTTGCCGCAATCAATTTCACTTGTGTAGAAAGTTTTGTTGTATCAATAACTGGTTTTTCACTAATATCCAATTTTGGTAAAATATTTTCAATATTATCAAAACCGTACATTCTAATAACTTCTTCAAAGTAATCTTGCTCATTTTCCAAGTCATCACGATAAGTAGGTGCAGTCAATGTCAATGTTTCTCCATTATCCACAACCTCGATTTCAAGTCTAGTCAATATCCCAATAACTGTTTCACGTGGAATATTTTTCCCAACAAAACGGTTCAATCTCTCAAAGTTTAATGTAGCTGTTTTTTTCTTATATGGAACAGGATAATTGTCAACTACTCCTTCTAAAATTTCTCCACCTGCCACTTCTTGAATGATATTTGCAAGTCTATTTATCACATTAATCGCATTTTCCTCATCGACTCTTCTTTCAAATCTGTATGAAGAATCACTGAACAATGTCAATCTTCTTGAAGTTTTTCTAACATTTTGCGAATTGAAGTTTGCTACTTCCAACAAAATATTTTTCGTATTTTCAGTAATTTGAGAATTTTCTCCACCCATTACTCCACCAAGCGCAACGGCTTTCACACCATCAGAAATCACGATATCATCCCTATTCAATTCTCTTTCTTGCTCATCAAGCGTAACTAATTTTTCATTTTCATGTCCCGCTCTCACAACAATTTTTCCACCTTCAATTTTATCTAAATCAAAAGTATGATTTGGTTGATTCAATTCCATCATTATGAAATTTGAAACATCTACGATGTTGTTAATACTTCTAATTCCAATAGATTCTACTCTTTCTTTTAACCATTTTGGACTTTCCTTAACTGTAACATTTTTAATTATTCTAGCCACATATCTTTTTGCCAAATTGCTGTCTTCAATTTCAACCGAAATGTTATCAGATGTTTTTTCAGAACTTTCTGAATTTATTGCAAAACTTGGATATTTAACCTCTTTACTGTAATAAGCTCCTAACTCTCTTGCAATCCCAATATGCGACAAACAATCAGGACGATTTGGAGTGATTTCCAATTCAAAAACTGTGTCATTAATTCCTAAATACTCTTTCATAGGCACTCCAACAGGCGTATCTTCAGGTAAAATCATAATTCCAGAAGAATCTTTCCCTATATTTAATTCTTCTTCAGAACACAACATTCCATTCGATTCTACACCTCTAATTTTACCTTTTTTAATAACAAAATCTGGAGCTAATTTTGCCCCAACTTGTGCCAATACAACTTTATCCCCAGCCTTATGATTAGATGCTCCACAAACGATTTGCAAAATTTCTTTTCCATTATCAACTTTACAAATTGTCAAGTGGTCAGAATCAGGGTGCATCTCTTTTTCAATAATTTGTGCCGTTACGACATTTTCTAAATTTCCCCCTAAAACTTCGATTTTTTCTACTTCCTGACCAATCATAGTCAAGGCATTTTCCATTTCATTTATTCCTATTCCATCTAAATCTATATATTGCTTTAACCAGTTTAACGAAATTAGCATTCTATTTTTGTATGACAAACCTATAAATTCTCAATTTATAGATTATCACACTCTCCTTTCTTTAATTTATAAATTATATTTTTCCCACAATAATGTGGATAACTTTTTTTATTTAATAACAATCCCAATTGTAGAGAATTTCTGTAAAGTCTTTGTTTTTCAACTTTTTACGATTTATAAAAAAGTTTAATACTCCAGCATCTCCAATACAAACTTTCCATTTTTTCGTATTTTCATCATATTCGCTATCCAATTGAAACAGTACCGTATCATATTTTTTATACTTTTCTTCAAATTCTCTCGGGTCACTCTGTGTAAAAAATGCAAATCCATCACATTGTGAATGTGGTTCTTCTGAATATTCCATTTCAATATTCAATATTTTACGATAAAGCCAATCTTCTTGATGCTGCTCCAAATTTTTCTCTTTACAAAGTTTATCAAACACATTATAAATCGCCTCTTCAAATCTTTCCTTCTCTGTTCGTAACTCAAATTTTATTTTATAACTTTCATTATTGTTTGTAAGAAAACTTTCCTCATAATTATGCGGTTTATAAATGTTTTCAAGCTCTTTTTCATCATAAAATTCTTCAATTTCATCGTAATAAATCACACGAAAAGTATCTTGAACCGTCGGACTATCAAAGTCAAGTCCAAACATAGCATCATCATCATCAAATACAAAAAACTGTAAAATTCCCTTTTGTGGAAAATCCTTTAGTCCCTTCAAATCCTCGCAATTAATCTGTGCAATCATCAGCATTTCCTCACCATTAGGTGCTTTGGGAAACTCTGCTCCTTTTGGAAGATACGGCAATCCCACAATTTTACTGTCTGTTATTTTCAACTTATCTTCCACTAGCTTTATTTTTGCAAAAGTTTTCGTTGGTGAATTTTTTTCATAATCCTCACGAATTTCTTCATAAAATTTTTTCACATACTCATCATCAATTTTTATTTCTAATTCATTTTCCATTTTTAACCTTCCAATTAAATTAGTAATTTATTATCTAAATTTTTCCATTCTTACAATTCCTTCATTATCTGCTTTGTTCACTCCATTTTTGCAACTATATCCCATTTCTTATAAAACGGAACAGCTGTAATAGATGCAGGTACTTCGATTCTTTTGGCTCTTAAAAAATATTCATCTTTTTCCAATGTTTCAATAATTTTTCGTCCTATTCCCTTTCCCTGATATTCAGGCGAGATAAAAATAGTAAATAAAGAACTTTCATCAATTTTATCCCAATATGGTGCAATTGCACCACATCCAATAATATTGCCTTTTTCTTAGGCAACATAAAAATGTGTCTACGAGGCTCTTTTAAGAACATTTTCAGGCTGGAAATTATTTACGTGATTTTCTATTGAATCAGCAGAATAATCTTTTATATTTGTTTTCCGCAATGTATCAATCATCAATTCAGATACTTTTTTAGCATCCTTTTCTTCA
Source organism: Leptotrichia sp. (assembly GCF_057270615.1). NCBI lineage: Bacteria > Fusobacteriati > Fusobacteriota > Fusobacteriia > Fusobacteriales > Leptotrichiaceae > Leptotrichia > Leptotrichia sp. The sequence continues at coordinate 2,952 of NZ_DBHIXN010000021.1, read as the reverse complement.
AATCTACGTATTTTCATATTTTTCTCCGCTTTTTAAATTTATTTATAAATCTCTTTTCTATGCCCAATATCAAAAATATAAATTGTTATTTTTTCATCAATAATTGTAGCTAAGATTCTGTAATTTCCAACTCTATATCGCCATTTTCCCTTATATTTGCCTTGTAGCGCTTTTCCCTGACTACGTGGATTTTCAAGTTTGCTTAATGTATTTTTTAAATAATCTAAAATTAGAAATTGATTTTTTTTATCCATTTTGAGTAATTTTTTTTTCGCTTTTTTCTCTATTTCAATTTTATAATAATTCATTTTCAAAGCCTAGCTCCTTTATTACATCATTCAATGAATAAAATTTTCCATCGCTTTCTTCAATCGCCTTATCTAATTCCTTGGCATCTCTTAAATCTTCCAGATATTCTCTCAATAAAGCAGATAGCACCTCATTTTCATTTTCTCCATTTTCTCTTACTTCTTTTTTAAATTCATTCATTAAGTTTGAATTTACATCAACTGTATACAACATTTTAACCTCCCTTTAAATTTTTTGATATACAATAGCAAGCAGACCTACCTGTTAAAATTGGTCCAAAAATCTCTCATCATTTTCAAAAAATGCTCTCAAGTCATCAATTCCATATTTTAACATCGTAATTCTTTCAAGTCCCAATCCAAATGCAAATCCTTGATATTTTTGTGGGTCAATTCCAACACCTGAAAGCACTTTTGGATTTACCATTCCACTTCCAAGAATTTCAAGCCATCCTGTCCCTTTACAAACTCTACATCCTTCACCTTTACAAACTCCACATTCTACATCCATTTCTGCAGAAGGTTCTGTAAATGGGAAAAAGTGTGGTCTAAATCTTACTCTTCTGTCTTCTCCAAATATTTTCTTTACAATATTTTCCAAAATCGCTTTAAAATTTGCAAAAGAAACATTTTCTCCGACCATAAGTCCTTCCATTTGATGAAACATTGGCGTATGCGATACATCGTAATCTGGACGGTAAACTTTTCCAATTGAAATCATTCTAAATGGTGGTTTTCTGTCTTCCATGTATCTAATTTGCATTCCAGAAGTTTGAGTTCTCAAGACAACTTTATCTTCTTCAATGTAAAATGTATCTGTAATTTCTCTCGATGGATGTGTCTTTGGAATATTTAATGCATCAAAATTATATTTTACGTACTCAACTTCAGGCCCGTCAACAATGTCAAATCCCATAGAAGAAACGATATCTTTTATTTCCAAAACTGTTTTAGTAAGTGGATGAAGTGATCCAACATTAGCTTTTCTTCCAGGTAAAGTTACATCTATTGTCTCATTTTTCAATCTTTCCTGTTTAGCAATTTCTTTCAAACTAGTTGTAGTTTCATCGAATTTCGCCAACAACACATTTTTTATTTCATTTGTGGTTTTTCCAAACTCAGCTCTTTTCTCAGCAGCGATATTTCCCATTTCCTTCATTATCGCCGTAAATTCCCCTTTTTTCCCTAAGATTTTTACTCTCAATTCATTCAATTCCTCAAGATTTCCAACTTTATCAAGTTTTTCTAACACTTCTTCTCTCAAGTGTGCTAATTTTTCTAACATTTTTCCTCCTATTTATTTCGCTATTTCAGTATTTTAACCATAAAAATTTATGTTTTAATTATATCATACTTTAAATATATAAAAAAGTTTAAATTTTTTATTTAATTTTAAATATTTTATTACATCTTTAAGCAAAATATAGTGAAACTGTTTTAAAACAAAATTCAAAAACTATGACTATTTTATCAAAATCCTACGTTTATAAAATTTTTAACAATTCAATTTTAAATGGGTTTGAATATATATTGAAATAAAAAATATAATATGCTAGAATTAGGAAAGAAAATAAAACAAAATAAAGGAAAAATAAAAAAATGCAAGAAAGTAAAAATTTAAATACAGATAGTGAAAAAAATTTTTTTTATAAAACTTATGAATATAAAAATGGAAAAGCTATGAAAATTTTTTTTAGGTTAACAAGAGAAAAAGGAAAAAATTCTTTAAAAGTTTCAAAATATTTGAAAAAAGATTTTCCAGAACTGAATTTTATGAAAATAACAGGATATAAAGTTGTAAAGTATTCACCGTTTCATATAAAAATAGAAACTGTTTTGGAAAATATAAATAAAACATTTAATGGAAATTTTATATCTTACTATGATTATCTTGTAAAAGAAGATAATTTTGAACTTGCATACAAGACAGTCGATTTATGGTTTGAATTTGAAAAAAATTTCTTTGAAAAAGGATATTATCACATGGACTTTAGTTTAGGTAATTTCTTCATAGATAAAAATAGTGGAAAAATTGCATTTATTGATTTTGATGATATTGTTAGAAAACCTCCTTTTTTTAGAAAACGACTTTATTTAACAAAGTCTATAAGAAGTTTTGAAGGATCTATGAAATTTTTTCTATCAGTAAAAAATTTTACCAAAAAAGAAAATAAAAAAATTATTGATAAATTAGAAGAAATTAAAAAAATATACAACGTTGTTTCAAGGGAAAAAGATATAAGAAAAACTGAAGAAATTTTAAATAGATAAAAAAATACTCAAACTCATTTAATACTAACCCTTCCCCATTTAAATAACGAATACATTATAAATATTTTTATTAGATTAAACCTAATATTTACTTCCAAATAATCAAAATAAATATTCATTTTTTAAACAATAGTATTAAGTTATTGAACATATTTAATATAAAATGACAAGAGGTTTTAACCTCTTGCCAAATAAAATTATGTATTCTTAAATGAAAAATAATATTAGTAGATTGCCCTAAATCCAATTCCACCTCTGACATTATTTCCTTTAGTATCATATCCAGCATTTACCGTAACACCAAATCTAGTATTGTCAACTCCGATGTTAAGGTCAAACTTACCATTTCCACGTCTGTCGTCTTTTTCGCCTC
>NZ_DBHIXN010000020.1:0-35119 GCF_057270615.1 Leptotrichia sp. | reverse complement strand
AATTATTTGTAGCAATATTTTTTTCCAGTTCATTTATCTCACCTCCCTTATTTCGTTTTTATCCCCTTTTGAGTTATAATATTATCGCCAAGTAAAATTAAATCCACAAGAAAGGAGGTGTTACTTAATGTCTTTAGATACAACTATTTTTAGAATATTAAAAGCCATTGATGTTGCTTACGAAGAAAATAATTTTAATTTTGATGAAACTCTAAACTTAAAAAAATTAGGCATTTCCGAAAGAAGACTAATTTTAATGTTAGAACAACTCAAAGAAAAAAATTATATAACAGGTATTTCAACAATAACTTCAATAAGCGGTCATATACATATCGGTATCAATAATCCTAGATTAACTTTAGAAGGTATGGATTTTTTAGAAAATAATACCGCTATGAAAAAAGCCTACAAAATGCTTAAAGAAGCCAAAGAATGGTTTCCTGGTATGTAATCAAAATTTTCTAAAATAATGTTTCAATTCAATTCCCAGCGTTTCGGTTATTAATTCAACATCTATTTCCGTTATTTCTGGGAATTTCTTTTCTATAATTTCTCTAAATTCTTTTGTAAGTTTTCTTATTTTGTCAATTCTGTCATTATAATCATAAAAGTTTATTTTTTCACTCATCTCACACCTCCTCCCCCGATTCCTGAATTTGTTTTACTGCCTCATCATTATTAAAATAATTACATCTTCAAGTGAAAGGAGTAATTATTATGGAAAATAATGATAAAAAAATAGATGAATTATTTGATTTAATGAAAAAAATTATCAAAACAATCAAGTAATTTTTTTTATTTCGATTTTGTAACCAGCTTTCTCAAGAACTCTTGAGATTTTATTAAAACTATTTCCAGAGTTGTTATTTTTTAGAATATCCATAAATACTTTTACACCTTGTCTTGTCATTCCGACTTTTCTACCAAATTCAGCTCTGGAATTATACTTCAACCTTATTTCGTTATCTAAAATTTCATACACATTTTCAGTATTCATTATTCCCTCCTTTTGTACTATATTTAGTATACTTAAAATTTAAAATTTTTTCTAACTAATTGTACCTTATTTAAACTACTAAGTCAAGATTTTTTTTACAAAAAAAAGAGCTATTCCAACTTTTTGAATAACTCTTTGTTAAAATTTATCTGCTCTCACAAGCGATTCCATCTCTGTCCCTGTCTAAATGTCTTGCATATCCAGGCTCACCCTTTTTAATGTTTTTATAGCCTTTTGATCTAGCTTCCTTACAATTTTTAAAATGCAATGTTTCAGCAAATGTATTAGCACTAACAAATGCTAATGTCAAAATCACAAATAATTTTTTCATTTTGATTCCTCCATATTTTTATATTTTGAAACCAAAACTAACCCTGTTTAAATTTATTATGTATCACTATTTTTTGTTATCATCTTCATACATTTTTTGAATCAACATCTTGTAGTCTCAAAATATCCTTTTTGAACCACATATTCTGCTATTTCATAATTTCTTTCATTTTTTGATTAATTTCTGATATATTAATCATGTTAAAATAATTAAATGCTTCAGTCAAACGTTCTGAGCAAGTGTAAGCATTTGATTTTAAACGATTAGCATTTTTAGATAAGTCAAAATCACCTTTAAAACTGCCATAATAAAACTCATCGTTTACATTAAAAACGTTGTAATGATTTTTTGATTCAATTATTAAATATCCATTTTCTAAAAATTTTAAAAATTTTTTCAAGGATAATTCAATCGGATCAAACGTATATAATTTTTTTTGAACTACATGTTTATATTCTACTCGCTCGAGTATATCTTTAGAATATATAAAGTTGACTTTATTCGCTAAATTTTGTATTTTTTCACCAGTCTTAGCCATTATAAATTCTTCAAAAAAATCTCCAATATCACTATCTTCAAGCCAATTATACAAAATTTCTAGTTTTTCTTTTGCATTTTCAGTTGAATCATCTAAATTAGTCAAATCACCTTCAATTAATTGAAATCTGTGTTTACAATATTGCATTCTTTTGCCTGCGGGGCAACCACAGCCACTATGTATATCTCTAGAATTTTCTTCCTTCCAAAAAGCAACTCTATAAGGCTTTTTCCTAGAGCCTTTTACATAAAATACTAAAACTTTTTCCTTATTTTCTTTCACAAAAATCCTCCATTATCTAAAATATTATAATTCTTTTATTTTATCTTTTGCTTCGCTAATCATTTCTTTTACTTCGTCATAATGCCCATTTTTAAAACTCATATATTCAATTTTTTCAATAATTAAATTCAAAATATTCTTTTGTTCGTTCGTATCTAAAGTTTTTACTAATCCTAATATACTATCTAAAAAATCTTCAGTAATATCATCAAAATTTAATTCTCTCAAGATACTGTTCGGCAACTTAGCTTTGCAATATTCTATTGACAATCGTTTTTTATACAACGGGTACACTTTAAATAAACCTTCAATCATAGTTTCGGAAGGCACACTTTTCCCTTTTTCAACTTTATCTATAAAAGTAAAAAAAATTCCTGATTTTTCTGCCAAGCCTCTTAGCGAATCTCCGTTTGCAGTTCTAATTTCTTTTAATGTTTGTCCAAAGCTCATAAAAATCACCTTCCTATAAATGTATTTAATATATTATACAATATTTTTTTAAAAAAGAAAAATTTTTATTGACAATGTATCTTATTTATGGTACTATAAATTTGTAGAATAAAAAAGGTACAAAATGCAAACTATAGGAGGACAAAAATGACAAACTTAGAAAAAGAAGTAAGAGGCATAATATTTGATATTATCGCCAGCAAAGAATTAAAAATAAACGATGATGATGAAATTGAGTATACACAGGAATGGCTCAATAAATGGCTTATAGAGTGTATATTAGACGGATATACAACTAAAGAAGTGATAAAAATTCGTGAGTACTTTGAGAACTTTTATTACGAAGATGAAAGAGAAGTTTGTGATACAGTCTATTATGAAGACTGTAACGGCGGAATAGACTGGTACGAAGAAAACGAAAGAATGGAAACGTTTATCGTTGAAACTAAAAAGGTGGGATAACAATGGAAAAGATGTGTGAACTTGCAAAAGCCCTAAGTGACTTGAAACTCACGAAAAGAGACGTGAGAACAGGATTGAACGAGTTTGAATTGTCAGTTGTCTCAAAAAGGTGTAAAACAACAGCAGATGGAACTCAAAAACTTATAGAACGTTTTTTAAAAAACAATGCAGATATAAAATTTTTGAAAAGGAGGGCAACAAAATAAAATACACTTTATACAAAGATAATAAATTCGTAATGCAAAGAAAACATTTTTATCCTTTGAGAGTGTATCTTTTAAAAGTTCTGGAGATGAAAAGTGTTTTTGAGATAAGTACAAAAGAAGTGATAAAAAAAGCAAAGAAAAATAATTATAGAATAGAGGTAGAAAGATGAAATTTGACGGATTAAAAATGGTAAACGAAAACAGCAAAAAAGTAAGAGAAGAAATGGAAGCAAAAAAATTAAAGAACAGAATTAAAAGATTATTTAAAAAATAAAAGGATTGATGTTTTAACAAGCTCATTGTAAATATTGCAGTGGGTTTGGATAAGATATTAATAAAAAAAATAGGAGGAAATAGAATGAGAAAAGAATTAAAAAAATAGAAAAATTTGTAAAACAAAATTGCGGAAATTTTGCATACGATGAAGAAATAGGAACAAAAGAAAAAAAGGAGTTAAAAGGGCTGACAATAATCTCAGAATACCGCGGATGGGATTGGAAATATGGAGAACCTGCATTTGAAACAAAAATTTTAAATAAAGCAGGAATAGAGTTAGCATATAAAGAGTTCTTGCCAATATTCTCCCACGAGGAGTTTGTTGGAAGCGATGATTGGTACATATTTTAAAACATAAGACAGGTGTTAAAGTCTGTAAAACACAAATAAAATCAACAATGTTAATTTAATTGTGCCATCTATGTCACTGCATATTTTTGCACAAGGCATAGCTACTAGAATATGCAGAACTGTCATAATGAGTCTTCTTTTCTAATATTTATTTTTTTAATTTTTAACTGTTATAGATGGCACAATTAAGTTAATACAAACAATATTTTTAGTCAGCATCACAAAGCACGTCAAGAGTAACAAAGGGCTTATCAAAAAGCATTTGGGCAAATCAAATATTGTTGACTAAAGATAAAGAATAGGAGGTACATGCAATTAATTTTGAAGAACATAATAACAGAAAAATAGCGAAAAAACTAGCTGAATATATCACAGGAATAGAATTAAGGCAGTATTTGGCTAGGAAAGTAAAAAAATATATTAAAATTGACAATCCTGTAATATTTGATGGTGCTGTCGGAAGTGGGCAATTAGAGCAATTCATAAACCCTTCCAAAATCTATGGTGTAGATATTCAGGAGCAATCTGTATTGACCGCAAGGCAGAATTACAAAGATACAGATTTAGAGATAAAAAGTTTTTTTGATTATAACAAAAACGATTTTATAGCAGATACTACCGTTATGAATCCACCTTTTTCAATAGAGTTTAAAAGTTTAACAAATAAAGAAAAAGAGAATATTCAAAAGGAATTCAGCTGGAAAAAGAGTGGAAAAGTTGATGACATATTTGTTTTAAAATCACTTAAATATACAAAAAGATTTGCATTTTATATTCTTTTTCCAGGAGTATGTTACAGAAAAACGGAGCAAAAATTCAGGGAATTGGTAGGAAATAATTTAACTGAATTAAATTTAATAAGAAATGCCTTTGATGACACTTCGATAGAAGTAATTTTTATCATTATAGACAAAGAAAAAACATCAAGAGAACTGGAGCAGGAAATATATGACTGTAAATTAAAAAAACAAATACATCATGAAATTTCTGAAATTCCTGAAAATTTCAGATGGGAAACACCACATGAAGTTATCGAAAAAGAAGAAATAGATATACTTTTGTTGGAAAACGAAATAGAAAGGGTAGAATTTGAAAAATTTAAAAATGGACTCAAGCAAGATTTATTTTTAATAGTTAATTTAGGAGCTGATATAAATATAGAAAACAAAATAAAAAAACGGAAAAAATTTTTAAATGATTTTGAAAAAGAAGTCAAAAAGGCATTACGTGTCGGAAAAGTAGAATATACAATAGAAGAATTAAAACTATTTTAGAAAGAGGAAATATGAAAAGAGATATTGTAGAAATATATAAAGAATGTGGTAATTTTCATCAGGCAGTCAAAGAAAGCGGATTACCAGCACTTGTGGCACATGTGAAACTGCTATCGAGCGGAGTATTAAAAATCCAAGACAAAATAAAATACGGAAGTGAAAGTGCAAGGCTTGGCGGAAAAGCTGAAGAACTTTTTCAAAAGTTAGTTCCGGAAGCAGTTGACGCTAACAAATACTGGCAACAAAATAATCCAAAATATGATTTTATGTACAAAAACATGACCATAGATGTAAAGTTTAGCTCTTGTTATAAAAGCCGTAAAAGCAAAAACTCAAATGCAAGGTACTGGACAGCAAGATGTAACGGAACTGCAAATTTGTATGTATTATTTTTAGAGAATGAAAAAAACACGGACAAAGAAAAAAAACTGGAAAATCCTTATATATTACTAATCCCTAACGGTTTTTTACATACTAAGGAGAACAAGCACCTTACAAAAGGCTCGGTATTTTTTACAGATTTTCAAGTAAAAAAAGATGAGCTTAATGCAATGTTAGACGAGTACGCTGGAGCTTTGGGGGAGATATTATGACAATAAGAGAACAGCTGGAAAAAGAAATAGATAAAATGGAAATTGAAGAAATGGAGGAAGAAAATGATGACAACAGCGAATGCAACGAAATGGATGATTTTGATACTGACATCAATTTGGATTCAGATTGAAGTTATCAGGATTAAAGGGCATTGGATAGCAGGAGGCAATGTGGCTTTTCCGTTTTTAATAGCTATATTAATTTGGTATGTGCCAAACAGAATTAAGGAATTTATGAGATTTTATAGATAATTCGAGGTTTTTAAAACGATAGGAGGATATAATTTGGGAGTACTAAAAAAAGCAAAAAAGAAAAAAATTAGAAAGGAAATCATGGAAAAAGCTGTCGCTACAAAAGAAATTTTTAGTGATGAAAACAGAAAATCAAAAATAATGATTATGATGTCTTTGTCAAACTTATGTAAAAGTTATAGAAATTATTTCAAGATTCCAAAAATAACTGACAAAAATCTCGAGAACGGCGATACTAAAATAGAAAAGATAACAGAAGAACAGACACTTTGGTGCACTTTTGGACTTGAAGATATTATTCAAAGGAGCTTCAGAGCCTTGACGAGACTGATTAATGAATTTGAATTTGAAGATTTACATAATCCTGAGCAGACTGTTATCAAAGATTTTAAGAACGAATTTATCATTGTACATTTCAGAAAGATGTTTGAGCAAGAACTTGAGAAAATAAAATCTAAGTTTAAGATATATTCAAAAACTAGATACAATACGACTGAAACTGCTTTACATCAAATGTTTATAATCTTTGCTTATTACAAGATCTTTAAAAGAGAAGCCGAACAAAGAAAGTTTAGCAAGAAAACTGGAATGTACTTAAAAACATTAATCACAAAAACAGACAAGAAGTTTAAGGAAATAGAAGAAGTCATCAAGGAAGGCAAGGAAACAGATTTTGAAAAGGATATGCTGGAGCTTCTAAAGCTTGAAGAGGCAGGATTTAAAATAAAGTGGATTGGATATAACAGGAAACAGGCATTGAAACTTAGGGATAGGGCATAGATAAAAGAAATGAAATAAAATAATAAATAGGAGGAAAAGAATAGTGAACATTTATGAAAAATTGCAAAAGGCTAGAGTCGAGTTGCAAAGTTTAGGATTAAAAATGGGAGGGCATAATAAATTTGCTGACTTTAAATATTTTGAATTAAAAGATTTTTTGCCAAAAGTGAACGAGATCTTTGAAAAATTAAAACTTTTTTCAAAATTTGATTTGCTAGAAAATGAAGGTGTATTAACTGTGATTAATACAGAGAAAACGGATGAAATAATTACTTTTACAACTCCAAAGGCTGAAATAGTTTTAAAAGGACAGAATGGATTACAAATGATAGGAAGTACACATACTTACCTAAAGCGTTATTGTTATCTAAATGCTTTGGAAATAGTGGAAGATGATGTGATTAACGCAACAATTGACAAAGACAAGCAACAAAATAAATCTAAAAAATATTTAACAGAGGAAGAAAAAAAACGAAGAATGATAGAATATATAAATAAAAATTGTGAGGATTATCAAAAAGAAATTGATAAATATATGCTAGCAAATTCGACAGATAATCTTGCAGAAATTTCGTACGAAGAAATTAAAGAGTTGGCAACATTTATAAAAAATAGTGTTGAAGAAAAGAAAGGAGCATAAAAAAAATGAACAACGTAATATTAACAGGAAGAATGACAAAAGACCCAGAATTAAAATATACTTCAGGAGGTAAGGCTAATGCTAGATTTACTCTAGCTGTACAAAGAACAAAAAATGAGGCAGATTTTATAAACTGTATTGCTTGGGAGAAAACAGCAGAAACTATTGCAGAATATTTTAAAAAAGGAAGTCCGATTTTGGTGCAAGGAAGCATCAGAACTGGAAGCTATGAAAAAGACAAAAGGACAATATATACAACAGATGTTTGGGTATATAAATTTGATTTTTTTGGCAGCAGCAATCAAAATAATAATAAAGAAAATAAAAATAATTATGATAAGGAAGAGGACAATAGTTTTCCATTTTGATCAACAAACAAGCAGGAGGAAATAATATTGAGTAATTTGAATTTAATAAAATACGAATTGAAAGAAATAAATAATATAATAAATTTTTTGGATAATCAAAATAACGAATTAGATGAACAAACAATAAATGATACAAAAGAAAGTGTTTTATTGCTATTAGAAGAAAAATCGGATCAACTGGAATTACTGTTGAAAGATTTAGAATTAAAAGCAGAAAAATGCAAAGAAATTGCTGATTTTTATACTAAAAAAGCAAAACAAGCAAGCGAAAGAAAAACAGCACTAAAAAGTTTAATCTTAGAAGCTATGCAAGGATTAGATGTTAAGAGGATAGAAACTGAAACAGGTACATTTACAATTAGAAATAACAACCCATCTTTAGTGATTGACAACAAAAGTTTGATACCAGCAAAATTTGTAACTATGATTCAGAGTGACAAAATAGAAAAAGAAGAAATCAAAAAAGCAATCAAGAACGGAGAAAAAATTGCTGGAGTGCATTTAGAGACTTCGCAAAGTTTGATTATGAGATAAAAAAGAGGGTTAATTGAGGGTACTTTTTGTAACAAAAAATTAGGAGGATAAAATGAGTTGGAAATGCAAAGAATGCGGATGTGAATATTTTAATATAGATTGTGAAGTAACATATTATCAAACTGATTTAGACGAATATAAGAAGATAGATAATTATAAACTTTCTGAAAAAGAAATGCTGCAATACGTGTGTTTTGAATGTGGAAATTCGAGTGAGAATTTAGAAGAAATAGCCGAATGGGAAATGTGAGGATGGATCAATGATAAAATATGCCGAGATACACAAAATCAAAATTGAAAATGAAATAAGATATGTAGCAAAAGTTTTTGTTGATAGAGAAGAAATAGAAGATGAAAGTTTTAGCAGTGAAACGTTTGAGGAAACTGCTAAACATATTTTAAAAGATTGTGTTATATCAAATTACTTTGATACAACAAAAATGTAAGGACAATAAAAAATTAAAGCGAGTCTTAAACTCGCAGAAGGAGTTAGCAATTGACAAAAACAACATTGACAATCAAAGAAACCAGTGAGTTTACTGGCATGTCGCAATCAATGTTGAGAGTCGGTCTGCAACAAGGAATTTTCCACTTTGGTTATGCTGTAAAAATAAATAGTGACAAAGATGGAAAATTTACATATAATATACAAAAGGCGGGGGTCGAGGAATATGTCGGCTTGAGTTATGATAAATGGCTCGAATCGAGAAAAGGAGCTCAGATATGAAAAACCCGAATGGAGCTGGAAGTGTTGTAAATTTGGGAAAAAACAGAAGGAGACCCTTTGCACCCCGTGTTACAATCGGATTCGACAAGAAAACAGGCAAACAGATTTTTAAATATCTTGGATATTTCAAGACAAAAAAAGAAGCAATGAACTGTTTAGCTGAATATAACTTGAATCCGTATGACATAAATTTAAGAAATATTTCTTTTCAAGAAGTTTTTGAAAAATTCTATGAAACAAAGAAAAACGTTGTTTCAAAAAGTCGTTTAAAAAATTATAAAGCCATTTTCAAAAAACTAGAAAGTCTAGGAAATATGAAAATGGCAGATATTAAAACTCTACATTTGCAAAAATTATTTGACACTTTTACTGATATAGCTCCAAATTACGTGCGAGAAATCAGGAGTTTATGTGGATTAATTTTTAAATATGCAATTCAGATGGATATAATTAATAAAGACTATTCTAGATTTTTAGTTCTAAGAAAATTTGAAAAAATACGAGAAAACAATGTATTTACTAAAGAAGAACAGGAAAGGTTGTGGAACAACTTAGAATCAAGAGGAGCTAAAGAGGTATTAGTTATGATTTATACTGGCTTTAGAGCTAGTGAATTTTTGCAAATTAAAAAGGAAAATATAGATTTTTTAAACTGGACAATCAAAGGTGGATTAAAAACAGAAGCTGGAAAAAACAGAATTGTTCCAGTTCACGAGAAAATAAAAGGAATCTTGATTGAACTATATCAAAAAAGTAAAAATGATTTTTTGATTTCTGGAATGAGAGAAAATCATTTAAGCTATTCAAATTTTAGAAGCAAAACTTTTATACCTTTGATGAAAAAATTAGGGATGCAACATAGAATACACGACACAAGATATACATTTGCAACAGCAATAACAGAAGTGTCGCAAAATAATGCAGCAATCACAGCTGTGATCGGACATACTAATATTGAAATGACTAGAAAATATTCAAAAACTAACATTGAGAAAATGAGAAAAGAAATAGAAAAAATAAACTAAAACAATGTATATTACTTGTATATTACGTAGACGCTCTTTGACGATTTTAGACAAATCAAAAACCTTGCTAAAGTCAATAAACATTGAATTTTAGCAAGGCACATATCAAATAAAATTGTGTACAATACAAAATGTTCCTATTAAATTTCCAAAACTAAACAAATTTTCCAACTAATCATAATAGAAAAATGTTACTGAATTTATTAGAAAAAGCGAAATATTTTTATCTTGACTGCCGAGATATACATTTTGTGAATCAGATGTGATTACTAATCTTTGAGATAACACGCTAGAAACATGCTCAAAGCAGCTTTCTCCTTCCGTAAAAATTATTTTATTACTCCATCCGTATGTTTTTTGCGATACTGCTAAAATTCCAAATATAAAATTTGGTTTTGGTATTTTGATTGTAAATCTATTATTTAAAAAATCTATATTTGCAGTTTTTGCATAAAATCTAGGTAAATTTTCCAATCGCCAGTTTGCTTGCTCAAAGCCTGTTAGCTAGCAGTTGATAATTAAACTATGCCAACCGTTATCCAGTCCAAAGCGATTACGTTTCCTGTTGTGAAAAAAGGGCATTCTGTTTTAGAACGTCCTGAATGTCCAATCACATTTGAAGAAACATACCATTCTGAAATAAGAATTTTCGGTTCGTGCTTATAAGGTATAGGATATATTAATTTGTATTCTTTAGTTTCAGAACGTATTGAACCTGCCTGAATCAATATGTTGCCAATTTGGAAAGAAAATTCAGTTTCACCAAAAGCACCTTTTTCTCTAAAGTTTAAGAAATTGAATAAATTTTCCACTTTGTCTGAAAGATTTACAATACAAAATGTTCCTATTAAATCTTACTATCTCCAACCTACCTAAATAGTATACCATTTTTTTCTGTTTTTGTCGATATCAATATTTTTATATATTTTTACCAAAAATTCCTTTTTATTTTTTTTAAAGATAATCAAAAAATCCAATAAAAATCAATATTACTGAAAATCTGTCGATGTCCCAGCTTTTTAGTGTTATTCCAGATCGACAGATTTTGTTTAAAAGAAGTTTGAAGTTTTATCATCTTCGATTCCCCAAAATTCTTTTTCTAGCCATTTTTCTTGACGAGATTTAAAAATTATTAGGGAGTCCTTATCTTTGCGAATAAATTTCCCTAATTCTATATTTAATTTTTTTAATAATACTGGTGTTATCTCGCCTTCAAATACTGATTTCTGAACATTTGTTAAATATTTTTTACAAATTTTAAATATATTTCTGGAAATTCTGGTTCCATTTTCATCAGAAAGAATATCATAAACTAAAATTATATACATAATTACCACCATATTTTGAATCCTTCGTATTTTTTATCTTCTAATAAATGTTTTACTAACTTGTATGCTTCTAATCTCATTAAATGACGATAAGAAACTTTTCGATTTAAATCTCTGTGTTTTATTGTTGTTTCTAATCTTTCATTAAAAGTTTTCAAAATTAATTTTTGAGCATTTTCTTTCATGTAGAAATAGTTTGAATCTTTTACAAAATCTTTTTCTGTTATCATTTTTTTATTCAATAATGAAAAAATAATTCTATCTGCTAGAAGTGGCTTAAATACTTCGGAAATATCAAGTGATAAAGAAAATCTTCTTTCACCAACGCTATGTAAATAACTTATTGTCGGATTCAGTTGGCTCACATAAATTTCTGACAAACAAGCTGTATAAACCAATGTATTCAAAAAAGAAATCATTGTATTAATCATATTATCAGGGGGTCTTTTTACTCTTTTTTCAAAATTTATTTCTTGATTTACAATAGTATTCCACGCAGTATAGTAAATACGGCGAATACTTCCTTCTATTCCCATTAATTCTTCAACATTTTCTGTGCGAAAAATTCCTTTTCTAAGTGCTTTAATATCTGTTATTTCCGACTCCAATTCCTTTCCACGCTCTTGATAATATCTCAAATTTCGCAAAATGTTTGTACTTGCTGCATCAATTATTAATTGTGCCAATTCAATTCTTTTTTTACTATCTGTATAATTTTCAACTTGTTTTACAAAAAGTTTTCCAGAAACATTTGATTCTTTTGGATAAAATGTTCCTGTGTAAAATCCATAGTAATTAAAAACGTGAACTGGAATCTTATTTTGTGCCAAATAATTTAGAGCTTTTGTATTCAATGAAATTTCTCCAAATAGATAAATATCACGAGTAACTTCAATTTTTATATCCTTAAATCTTCCATCCGCTGCAGTAATTCTAATAATATTGTCTTTTCGCTTTAATTCTCCATTTGAAAAAATGAAATAACTTTCTGACATTATGAATCCTCCTTTCCACTAGTTTTTATAATTTGATTTTTTTGGTGACTTATAATTTTAAGCAATTCTTATATAGCTTTAAGCAATTTTAAAAATATTTTCTAATAAATTTTATTTTTAGAGAATTATCAAATATAGCAAAATTCATAATAGGAACATTGTTTACACATTTTTTCATTAATTACAGCAGGAATTTTTTCATTTAAACAAATTTTTTCAATATCTTTTAAAATATCCTTTAATATTTTTTCATCTTCCAATGTCAAAAACACTTCTTTACGCTCTTTAACCACAGGATAATCAATGATCCCTTTTTCAATATCAATTCCTCTCTGCTTTAAAAAATAAATATAATACTTTACTTGCCAAATAGCTGCTTCTTCAATAGATTTACTTTTTTTAACCTCATGAATAACTTTCCAATGCCTAATAAAATCGATATTTACAGTTTCTTCTATCATTATTTGTTTCGTTTCCAAGTTATAACTATTTTCATCAATCAATTTCCCCATTTGAACATTTTCATTGTCTTCTTCAAGATTAATATTCCGCGAGTTATACCACAACTTTCGTTTGCAGATAAAATAATAGTTTACCATTAATCCTGTTATTTTCATTTTGTATCACCTTCATATAATAATCTTTTTTATGAATTCTCATTTTTCTTATCCTTATGTTTATTTTCAATAATATCTAAAAATACAAATTCACATCCAATCCATCCTTTCTATTTACAAGCTCAATCTCTCCATTATTCAATTCAATAATTTCTTTAATAATTGAAAGACCTAATCCAACTCCAGATAGATTATTTTTTTTATAGTAACGGTTAAATATTTTTTCCATTTCAGCTTTTGAAATTCCAGTTCCGTAATCTCTAATGGTTATTTTTTTGTTTTTGGAGTTATCTTTGTTTTCCACAATTTCTAAAATTAATTCTATTTTTTTACTATTTGAATATTTTATGCCATTGTCTATTATTCCACGAAAAGCCTCAAATAATAAATCCTTATCAACGTTTATACTCTCTTGATCTTTTATAATTATTTCAATTTGTTGATTTTTATTGATAATTTCATAATCTTTTTTTATTTTTAAAAAGAAAGATTTTATATCTATTTCTTCAAAATTTAGTTTTAACTTTTCTAAATTAGAAGTCAAAAATAATGTATTTATTATATTTTCCATTTTTTTTATTTCTTCATTCATATCTTCAAAAGATTCGTTTAATATCTTTTCGTTTCCCTTTCCCCATTTTAAAATATCCAGATAACCTTTCATTATTGCTAGAGGAGTTTTTAATTCATGAGAAATATCTGAGGAAAATTTTTTTTGACTTTTTATAAGCTCTTCTTTTCTCTTAAAACTTTCATTTATTATATTTACAAGATCTCCAATTTCATCATCCCTTATTTTCATCAATCTCACATCAATATTATGACTTTGAATTTCTTTTGCCCGTTTGATTATTTCAGATACAGGAGTCAGTATATTTTTAGCAACAAGGCTAGAAATTACAAATTGAGTTAAAATAACTAAAAGGAAAAGAGTAGACATAATATAAAATATACTTGAAAAATCCGAAAATTTAAAATTTCTTGAGAAATAATATTCTCTTCCATTTTTATCAGTTAGCAATCTTGTAAACACCAGTCTATTTTTTTCAAAAACAAAATGATCCAGTTTTATTTTTCTATTATTAAAATCATTTGTCAAGTCTAATTTTAATCCATTTTCCTTTACCATAACCGACATATATTCTTTATCTGCAAAATAATAGTTGTGATATTCCTGTTTCAATTTATTCATCTTAAAATCCTGAAAGTGTCTAACTGCACTTTTAGCAATAGGTTCTAGCTCTCTTATCTCTAAAGAAAGATCTCTATTTATAAAATACAGAAAAAAACTTGCAATAATTATAAACATTGCTATTAATGTACCTAATGTGCTTGTAATTATTATTTTATCCTTTATTTTCCTAATTTTTTTTATTTTAAATCTTTTAGTCATATTTTAAAATATATCCAATTCCTCTCACTGTTTTTATTTTTTCTTTACCAATTTTCTGTCTAATTTTTTTCATTGTAGAATCAATCAGATTATCACTTGCTTCCCATCCCCATACTTTTTCAACAATTTCTTCTCTTGTGATAATTTCTTCTGTTTTTGTCATAAACAGCTTTAACAGTTCATATTCTGTTTTACTTAACAAAATCTGCTTCCCATCCAAATGAACAGTAAAATTTTTTGTATTAATAGACAAACTTTTGTAAAAAAGTTCTAATATTTTATTTTTTCTAATATTTACATCTATCCTAGCATTTAGTTCTAACATGTCAAAAGGCTTTGTCATATAGTCATTTGCCCCCAGTTTTAGCAGATTTACCTTTTCTTCAACTGAACTTCTAGCTGAAAGTACGATAATTGGAATTTCTGATATTTTTCTTACTTGCTTACATACCTTGTCACCTTCCATTCCCGGAAGAGTCAAATCTAAAAGCATCAAATCAAAATAATCACGATTTTTGTCAATTTTATTAACAGCTTCAATTCCATCTGTTTCAAGACTTACTTCGTGATTTTCATGTTCTAATTGAATTTTTAATATTTTTAATAATTTTACATCGTCTTCTACAACTAATATTTTTCCCATTTTTGGTATGTCCTTTCAAATTTCTAGTAGATTTTTAATGATTACTGGTTCCAATTGAATTAATCGCAGTTGATTTTTATATTTAAATTGCTATTGGAAAATCTTATTATTAAGTTTACTCTATCTTTAGAAAAAAATCAAATATATTTAAAAAAATTCAGATTATATTCAGTTTTCTTTCAGTTATAATTCAGTAGAAAAATTTTTTTATGTGATATACTAAATTTATAATTATAAAGAAACTTAGATAAAAAATTAAAAAAGAAAGGAAGGTTATCAATGAATGTTACAATAATTGGAACAGGATATATTGGGCTTGTTCAAGGTGCAATACTAGCAGATCTTGGATTAAAAGTAACTTGTCTTGATAAAAATCAAAATAAGATTGATGACTTAAATAATGGAGAAATTCCTATTTATGAGCCAGATTTAGATAATATTTTGAAATCTGCAAAAACTAAAGGCAATATTTTTTTTAAAAATTTGTCTAAATCTGCATTTAAAAAGTCTAATATTATATTTATTGCAGTTGGAACACCAGCCAAATTAGATGGAACTTCTGAATTATCATACGTAGAAGAAGCAGCCAGAACTATTGGTAAAAATATTGATAACGATTGTATAATAATCACAAAATCAACCGTACCTGTTGGAACAAACAAAAAAATAAAAAAAATCATTGAAAAAAAAATAAAAAATCGAAATGTAAAAATTAATTTTTTTATAGTCTCAAATCCTGAATTTTTGAGAGAAGGGAAAGCTGTATATGATTTTTTAAATCCAGAAAGAATTGTTATAGGAATAGAAGAAAATTTATCAGAAAATAATAAAAATTTTATTCATAATAAAATTAATACCCTTTATAGCTATTTTATAAATAAAGGTGTCCCTATTATTTTTACAAACTTGGAAACTGCTGAACTTTCAAAATATGCTGCAAATTCTTTTCTTGCAGCAAAAATTTCTTTTATTAATGAAATGGCACTACTTTCTGAAAAAGTTAATGCAAATGTTGAAGATATTTCTAAAATTATGGGAACTGATTCAAGAATAGCACCCAATTTTCTAAAAGCTGGCATAGGTTACGGAGGTTCGTGCTTTCCAAAAGACATAATGGCAATTCTTGATATTGGAAAAGAAAATAAATGTGATATGAAAATCATAAATTCTGTCGCAGAAGTAAATGAAGATATGAAAAAATTATTAATTAATAAGATTGCTTCTAAATTAAAAACTTTAAAAGGAAAAACTATTTCAATACTTGGATTGTCATTTAAACCTGAAACTGATGATATTCGTTTTGCACCTTCTTTAAGTATTATAAAGGAACTTATTGGAAACGGCGCATTTGTAAAAGTGTATTGCCCAAAAGGAATGGAAAATACAAAAAAAGAATTAAACCATCTTTCAGATTTTATTGAATATTCAGAAAATGAATATGAATGTCTAAAAAATAGCGACTCAGCTATACTAATTACAGAATGGAAACAATTTGAAAAAATAGATCTAGAAAAAGCCAGTAAATTAATGAAGCAAAAATATTTTTTTGATTTCAGAAATTTTTTAGCAAAAATGATAATATTAGAAATTTGTTCTCATACTTTCCAATTGGTAGAAATTAAAATAAATTTGTTCAAAAACTATAAAAAATTATAATTTAATAAATTTAAATATAAAGAAAGGATTAGAAAATGGAAATTTCATTTGTAGTTCCAATGTATAATGAAGAAGAAAATATTTTACCACTTCTCGAAAAATTGGAAAAAACAGTTAAAGATAATCAATATACCGAATATGAATTTATATTTATAAATGATGGAAGTACAGATTCAACAGGAAAAATATTAAATGAATTAGGACATTCTAAAGAATATGTAAAACCAATTTTCTTTAAAAAAAATGCAGGACAGTCTGCTGCACTTGATGCAGGATTTAAACTTGCATCTGGAAATATTGTAATTTCACTAGATGGAGATCTCCAAACACATCCAGAATCTATCTCTCTTCTAGTTCCATATTTGAAAGAATATGATATGGTTAACGGTATGAGAGCCACAAGAGAAGATGGATTTATAAAAAAATATCTTCCAAAATAGGAAATGGATTTAGAAATTTTTTAACTGGAGATAATATAAAAGATACAGGATGCCCTTTAAAAGTATTTAAAAAAGAAGTTGTAAAAAGTTATAAAATGTACAAAGGTATGCATAAATTTTTACCGACACTTGCAAAAATGAATGGCTTTTCAGTAATTGAAGTTCCTGTACCTCATTATAACAGAATACATGGAAAATCAAAATACACTACCTTTAACAGATTATTTGTCGGATTTGAAGATGTCTTGGCAGTAAGATGGATGAAAAAAAGGAGTTTAGATTATGAAATTATTTCAGAAAATTTTAAATAAAAACAAATTATATATCACTATTTTCTCAATCTTAATTTTGATAACAATACCCCTTATATTTAGAGTTTTTACTCCCAGAGATGAATTAAAATATGTATTAATTTCTGAAAATATCTTAAAATCTGGAAATCCATTTGTATTTTTTGTAAATGGAGAACTTTATACAGATAAGCCTCCACTATATTTTTATATCATAATCTTATCAAAATTTATTTTTGGAGGATATTACACATACGGAATTGTTTTATTTAATATTATAATTGAAACTATTTTTATTGCTAAAATATACAAATTTTTATATAAAAGAATTAATAAGAATGTTGCATTAATATCAGTTTATATGATAACTGCTTCAATATTACAATATTTTTCTCTTATTTTAGTAAGAATGGACATTTTTTTAAGCACTTTTATTACTTTAGCATTGATTAACTTCTATGAATGTTATGAAAAAAATAATTATAAAAATATTTATAAGTTTTATATTTTTACAGGCTTTGCATTTCTATTTAAAGGGCTTGTAGGAATATTAACACCGTTATTTGTAATTTTATTTTTCAAATTTTTTGCTTCAAAAAAATATACAATGAAAAATATAAAAATATTTCAGGGAATCTTAATAATAATCTTATTTATACTATTTTGGATACTTCCTGCTTATTTGACCTTTGGAAATAAATTTATTCAGGATCTACTTTTTAAACAAGTTTATTCAAGAACTGTTACTGCATTTGTCCATAAACATTCATTTTACTACTATTTAGAAATATTTCCAGCAATATTTTTTCCCTGGTCAGTTGCGACAATATATACAATCTTTAACTATCTTAAAATTATCTGCCAGAAAAAAACTATTTCTGATTTGGAAAAATTTCTAATTTTATAGGTTTTAATAACAGTTTTATATCTTTCATTTGCAAAAAGTAAACTTGTTATTTATTTGCTTCCAGTAATTCCAGCTATGTTAATTTTAACAGCAATAACTCTTTCAAAAGCTGAAAAAAAAATAAAATCAAGAATAACTATGATTACGATATTAATATTTTCAATTATACCTATAAGTCTTATATTTATAAAATCTAAAGATTTTATTCCGTTTAAGATGTATGCAATAATCTGTATTTCAGTAGTAGCTTTAATTAGTGATATTCTATTTATTTTTAACCATAAAAAATTATCTTACTTGATATTAGGATTATTATTTCCAGTAACTGCATTGATTATTGGAATAAAAATAAACTATATAAATGAAAAAATTGGATACAAAGAACATGAAAAGAAAATAAAATACAAAATTCCTAAAGAAATTACAGATAAATTATATAAAAAATAAAAATTTTTTTAACATTATCAAATAAATCTAATTCCTAAATTTTATTAAGCAAGAAAGGAAAAACAATGAATATAACATTAAACAAATTTTTTATATTTTTAGGTCTTTTTGGACAGCTTGCATTTACTGGAAGATTTATAGTTCAATGGCTTGCAAGTGAAAAAAGAAAAAAAAGTGTAGTCCCATTTTCTTTTTGGATAATGAGCATTTTAGGAAGTTCATTTTTACTAATTTATGCTCTTTATCGAAAAGATCCAGTTTTTATACTTGGACAATCAGTTGGACTCTTTATATATGTAAGAAATCTAATTATTATACATTCAGAAAAAAAAACAAAGAAAGAAAAGGTAAAATAAAATGAAAACATATTTAGTAACTGGTGGAGCTGGATTTATTGGATCTTCCTTAATAAAAAAATTATTGCATGATGAAAATAACGTAATTGTCATTGATAATTTTAACGATTTTTATGATTATAGAATAAAAATAAAAAATATTATTAATTCTGTTGAATTTGAAATTGAAAAAAAAGAAAAAAATTTAAAAATTTTAAATGAGAATTTGTCTAATAAAAAATTTAAACTTTACATTGATGACATAAGATCTCAAACAGCTTTGGAAAATATTTTTTTGGAAAATAAAATTGATATTGTTATTCACTTAGCTGCAATGGCTGGAGTCCGTCCTTCATTTGAAAATATATTTCTTTATGAAGACGTTAATATAAAAGGCACTTTAAACATTTTGGAAACAATGAAAAAGTATAATTTAAAAGATTTTATCTGTGCTTCATCATCTTCAGTTTACGGAAATAATCAAAAAGTTCCATTTTCTGAATCTGATAATTTAAAAAATACTCTGTCACCTTATGCTTTTACCAAAAAGTCCTGTGAAGAATTAAGTCACATATATTATCAAAATTACGGATTTAACATAATTATGCTAAGATTTTTTACAGTTTATGGTGAAGGCCAACGTCCAGATTTAGCAATTCATAAATTTTTAAAATTAATGAAAGAAAATAAAGAGATACCTTTTTATGGCGATGGAAGTTCAGCTAGAGATTATACATATATTGATGACATTATCGAAGGAATTGAAGGTGCTATAAAATATTGTGAAAAAAACAATAAAAACTCAAAAAATATTTATGAAATTGTCAATTTAGGAGGAAATAAAGTTATTACTTTAAAAGAAATGGTTGAAACTTTAGAAAAAAAATCAGGATATAAAGCAAATCTAAAAAAAATGCCATTTCAAAAGGGTGACATGAAAGTAACTTTTGCTGATATTTCAAAAGCAGAAAAATTATTTGGATATTTTCCAAAAATACCATTTGACAAGGGAATAGAAAATTTTGTAAAATGGTTTGAACAAATAACTCAAAAATAAAAGGATAGGTGATCTGATTGAATCTAATTAATAATATTTTCTTTATAGACAAATTCTTTTTTAAATATTTATCATTTACTTCAAAATCTAGCATACTTCACAATGAAATTCTTGAGAAAATTTTTCGCTTCATTACTAAATTTGGAGAAGGATACTTTGAGCTATTATTAATTGTCATATTATCTTTATTCATTTTATTTAATAAAACTAAATTTAATAATTTAAAAAAATATATTATAGCTATTTTGATAACCCTACTTTTTACTCAAATTTTTGTAAACTTATTTAAGTTACTATTTGGAAGAGCAAGACCTGCTATAACTTCAAATCCTGAAAAATTTTATGGAATCTTAACTTTAGTAAAAAATAATTTACTTTTTAATGCTGATTATGCATCTTTTCCTTCAGGACATACAATTACTATTTGGGGAACAATTTGGATTTTGTATTTTTGCATGAAAAATAAATTTCTTAAAATATTATTGTTTGTTTTAGGATCTTTAGTTGGAATTAGCCGAGTTTATCTAGCCTACCACTGGACTACTGATGTTATTGCAAGTATTATTATTTCTTATTTTATTGCAAAATTTATATACCAAAAATTTATGATAAAATTTATTTAATACTAACTTCATTCAAAAAAATTATAATTTACTGACAAGGGGTCAAGGACCCCTTATAAAGAAATTTAAATTTTAGTATCTAATTGACTTCCTTCATTGTTAAATCTACAATTGTTCCATTCACAATTTTAACTAATTTTTCTGTTTCTACTTCCATTTGCAGTCCTCTTCTGCCAGCTGAAACCATTATTTTCTCAAATTTCTCTACTTCCTTGTCAAAAAAAGTCCCGAATAATTTTTTCATTCCAACAGGAGAACATCCTCCACGAATATATCCTGTTTCTTTCTCAAGATCCGAAAGTGGCAACAAATCAATATTTTTCTCTCCACAAGCCTTTGCCACTTTTTTCAAATCCAAATGTGCCTCTCCGTGAATAACACAGACATATAAATTCTTGCTTTTTCCTTTTAGTACAATCGTTTTAAAAACTCTTTCTGCCAATTCAGGAAATTTTTCAGCAACACCAAGTCCTCCACTTTTATCTTCACTCCATTCATAAGTATGAATAATATATGGAATTTTTTGTTTATCTAGTTGTCTTAAAGCATTTGTTTTTGCTATTTTGTCTTTTTTATGTTTCATATTCACTCCTATATTCTTTATTTTATGCTAAATATTTCTGCTGGATCTAATTTAAACTGCAGCATATTAGCAGTTTCTCTGCCACCATCCCCACCTTTTCTTTGCATGGTAATTTTTCCTATTTTTAAGGAACCTCTCGGACTAATCTCAACTTTTCCATTATCAAAATAATGATTCATAACAGCATTTATATTCTTTAAAACCCATCTTGTACTATCAGTTTTTTGAACAACTAACACCCATTCTGCACAAAATTCTCCTCTTCCTCTTAAAATATCAGAGACTATCAATACTTTATTATTATTAAACCATTGTAGCAATAAATCCATATCGTTTTTATCAAACTCATCTAAAAACATTCTTTTATTATTTCTTCCAGGTTTATAAGGTAAAATTTCTCCCGTAAAATATTGTAGCAACTTATATACATTGTTAGGAATTTTCCACATTTCATTATAATTTTTTATCCATCTTTTATCAATTTGGTTAAATCCCTTTTTATTGCTGACCAATTTTACTTGAATATTTTCAATATCAAAATTTTGTTTCAGTTTAATTTGAATTCGTACACTCAAATCAGCTTTATAACCATTTAAAATAACAGCTTTTACATATTCAATATTAGAAATTTTATATCCCATTGTTACTAGCCAAATTTTTGCTTCTTTATCATTTTTCCAGTTATTGAACTTATTTGCGACATCTTTTTCATTTTTAAATCCATCTTTTGCTGTTTTTGAACCCTTTTCAGCCAAATAATTTTCCATTATACCTCTTTTCTGTATTTTTTATTGATTCTAGTAATTTTTCTGTTATTTTTGTTATTACATTTACAGTCATTGCATTACCAGCTTGAGAAAGAACTTTGTTATTTGTAAAGAAGCTATCTTTTTTTACTATTTTTGCTATATTTTTAGGAAATCCCTGTAATAATAAAGCCTCGTATCCGTTTAATTTCATTAATTTTCTGTTTTTAATATATAGTAATCCGTGCCTTCCAGTTCTTAAAGTAGGAAAAAAACCATCATATTTTCGTAAATCAGACTGCCTGTAATCAATAATACTATTCTCCCAAGCTAAAATATCTTCTATTTTATAATTTTTTTTGCTGTTATATTTATTTTTTAGATATTTATTAAAAGTTTCATCATTTTTATCAAGTTCTAAATTGTTTTGCTTATCAATATAGTTTTCTAAAGTATAAACTGCTTTTTTTCCTTCTGGAAATTCAAAATTGTAATTATCCAAATCTTTTCTAAATCCAACGATATAAACTCGTTCACGGAGTTGAGGAACTCCAAAGTTAATGCTGTTAAGAACTTTTATATATAAATTATATCCAATTTTTTCCAATTCACTTTTAATAGTTTTTAAAGTTTGTCCTTTATCGTGATTAATCAATCCTTTTACATTTTCAAGAAGAAAATATTTTATATTTTTTTCTTTTATAATTTGTATTAAAGAATAAATTATCATACCTCTATTATCATTAAATCCCTCTCTTTTTCCAGCAACAGAAAAAGTTTGACAGGGAAATCCAGCTAATAATATATCAAAATCAGGAAGTTTCCTTGAATCAATTTTTGTTAAATCTCCATAATTTCTATTATCGTTAAAAAATTTTTCATATGTTTCAGAAGTTTTTTCATCTATTTCACTATGTCCAACACATTCAAGTCCTACTGATTCCATCCCAATTCTTCCTCCACCAATTCCAGAACAAAAATCAAAAAACGTTAAATCTTCTTTCATTTTTACCCCCTTTATCTTATAAGTGATTTCGATAATACTCAATCACATACTCCGCACATTTTATACCATCAACTGCCGCTGACATTATCCCACCAGCATATCCTGCACCTTCCCCGCAAGGCATAAGTCCATCAATATTTGAAAAAAATCTTTCATTTCTAGGAATTTTTACTGGAGATGAGCTACGGCTTTCCACTCCTGATAAAATTGCATCATAACTAGCAAATCCCTTTATTTTTCTGTCCATCAGGGTAATTCCTTCTTTTATGGAATCACTTATATATTTAGGGAAAATTTCGTTTAAATTTGCAAATTTGTAGCCTGCTAAATAGCTTGGTTTTACTTTTCCCAATTTTGTTGAAATTTTATCATTTACAAAGTCGCCAAATAGCTGAATTGGAGCTTTGTAATCTTTTCCGCCAAGTTCAAATGCTTTTTCTTCTAACTTTCTTTGAAATTCTACTCCAGCTAGAACACTTTCTCCCAAAAAATCTTCAGGAAATACATTTACTAAAATTGCTGAGTTTGCATTTTCCAAATCTCTTTGTGAATAGCTCATTCCATTCACAACAAGTCTACCTTCCTCACTTGAAGATGGAACAACAACACCGCCTGGACACATACAAAAAGTATAAACTCCACGTCCATTGCTTGTCTTAACATTCAACTTATATTCTGCAGCTGGCAGCTTATTAGCAAATTTCCCGTATTGTGACCGATTTATCATACTTTGAAGATGCTCAATTCTAACTCCAACTGAAAAAGTTTTTCGTTCCATTGCAACATTTTCTTCATTTAACATAAAAAAAGTATCCCTTGCACTATGCCCAATTGCAAGAACTACAATGTTAGTTAAAATTTCATAAATTTTATTTTCATTAGGATTTTCAACATTTTCAACAAAGATACTTTTTATTTTATTGTTTCCAAAATCAGATTTTTCATAATTTATTTTTGCTAATTTTGTACTAAATCTGTATTCCCCACCAAGACTTTCAATTTTATGCCTAATTTTACGCATTATTTCAATTAATTTATCAGTTCCAATGTGTGGTTTTGACATATAGTTAATTTTTGGATTGGCTCCAGCTAAAATTAATTCGTCATAAACTTTCTGAATCCGAAAGTTATTCGTATTCGTATTTAATTTTCCATCTGAAAATGTTCCAGCTCCTCCTTCTCCAAACTGCACATTTGAATATCTGTCAAGTTTTCCTGTTTTAAAAAAATTATACACATCTTTTTCTCGTTCATCCACTTTCTTTCCCTGTTCAATAATAATTGGCTTCAAACCAGCTTCAGCTAATACAAGTCCAGCAAAAATTCCCGCAGGCCCACTTCCAACAACAACAGGACGTTTTAAATTTTCACTTTCTGTAAAATTCTCGATTTTTTCTGTAGAATAAGGCTTTTTTTCGATTTTTCGTACATTTTTTATATTTTCAAATCTTTTATTTTCTATTTTTTCATCAAAATTAAAGGAAATATCAACTGCATAAACAAATACAACATTATCCTTTTTTCTAGCATCAATTGCCTGCCCTGCAATTTCAAAACTTTTTACTTCATTTTCGTTAATTTTATAAAGCTTGTAAACTGTTTTTTTTAAATCATTTTCATTGTGTTTTACAGGCATTTTTATATTATTTATTCTAATCATTTTTCTCCTTTATATCTCAATTTTTTATCATTTAAAATTTCACTAATACATCTTTATTTAATTTTTTACATCTAAATTTCATTTTTAATACAAAATGCTTTTAGTGAACTGCTCCCGCTTTTAGAAGCAGAAGCTTCTTGCTATCTTTTGTTAAATATTTTTTCCTAAAAAATATCCAGATGACCAAGCCCATTGTAAGTTAAATCCTCCACATTCACCATAAACATCCAATATTTCTCCAGCAAAATAAAGATTCTTAACTTTTTTAGACTCCAGATTTTCTAAATTCACTTCACTTAATGGAATGCCGCCAGCAGTAACTTGAGCTACTTTAAATCCATTTGTATCAATAATTTTTATCCTGTATTTTTTTAAAGTTGTACAAATTTTACGAATTTCATTATCTGTCAGTTCATTTATATTTTTTGACAATTTTTCTATTCCTGCTGATTTTGTCAAAAATTGTCCTAATTTTTTATTAATGACTCCATTAAAAAACTGCTCCATTGTAAAATTTTTCAATATTTTTTTACGTTTTTTCAATATTTCAAATAATTTATTATATGAAAATTTGGGCATAAAGTCAATTTCAAATTCTACATTTTTATAAATTGGAAAAACATACGAAATATTAAAAACTACATTTCCAGAAATTCCAAAATCTGTAAACAGAAGTTCTCCATCATAAGTACAAATTTTTTCTTTCCCACCGCTTTTATTTTCTCCAAAAGCTGTAACTTCAACATCCGTTTTAATCCCTTTTAATCCTTTAACTTTCTCTTTTTCTGCCTTCAGTTGTACAATAACAGGCGTCAATTTTGTAACAGTATGCCCAAAGCTCTTTGCAAGTTCATATCCACTTCCATTTGATCCAAGCTCAGGATATGATTTCCCACCAGCTGCAAGCACTACCTTTTTTGCAATTATCTGTCTTTTATTTTCAGAAATTATCTTAAAATCAAACATTTCCTTCTCAATTTTTGTAACATAAAAATCTGTAATTATTTCTATTCCAAGATTTTGTGCATAAAATCTTAGTCCGTCCACAATTGATGCTGCTTGTCCACTAAGTGGATAAACTTTTCCACGATTTTCCTCATTGCAAATAATTCCAACTTCATCTTCAAAAAATCTCATTGTATCCTGTGAAGCAAAACTTTCCAAAATTTTTTCAATCGGCTGTTTTAATTTTTCAATTCCAAAATAATTGTGATTTGAAGCATTTACATTTGTCAAATTACATCTTCCATTTCCAGTAGTCAATACCTTTTTTAGAACTCTGTCCTTTCTTTCTAGAATCACAACATCTTTCCCATTTTTTTTGGCAGTAATCGCTACTAAAAATCCTGAAGCTCCGCCACCAATTATTGCTATCTCTTTTTTCATTTTTATAATCTTACATCTCCTAAATATTTATTTTAATGCAGCTTTTTTTGTATTAATCTCATTTAAAAATAAAAACGAGCCGTGTGCTCGCTTTTTGTATGAAAGAAGTCTAAACGTAGAGATGGGGCATCTCTATTAGACGATTTATTTATATCACATAAATATGTTTTTGTCAATATCACAAAGTAAAATATTTAAAGATAAAAAACTTAAATTTCCATTGCTTGTGGATAAATTTCTTTAATTTCATTTGCAATTTTATCAATTTCTGCAATCAAATAATCTGTACTTTTACGATCTCCTTTCATTGCAATTCTAATGTGAACACATCTTTCTTTCGCATAAGGGGCAACAGTAGGATTCGACATCTCAAAATAGCTTTTTAACCTATCATCAATTTTTCCTTCTGGAACTCCTTTTATTTCAAGTGTCTTCATTAACAAGATGTCATTTGAATATTGTTTTAAAAGTGGTAAAACTTCATTGTCAACCATATAAGTGAACTCTTTAGGCGGACCTGGCAATACAATTATCTTTTTCCCTTCCTTTTCAAAGAAAAAACCAGGAGCCAATCCAACCTCATTTTCAAGCAATCTCGAACCTTTAATAATTGAAGCTTCCTTTTCTCCACCACTTGCAATATTATCTCCAAAACCTCTTTCAGCGTATTTTTTGACAACTTTATCGTAATATTTTGTATTCACCTCCAATTCCTCTCCAAAATAATCAGCAACCACCTCTTTTGTTATATCATCAACCGTTGGTCCTAACCCACCGCTAGTTATTACCAAATCAACTCTGTCAAATGCCACTTTTAAACAATCTTTAACTCTTTGAAAATTATCTCCCACTGTAGTCTGATAATATAAATCAATTCCAATATTCGTAAGTTTTTCCGAAATATACTGAGAATTAGTATTCAAAATATCTCCTACTAATAATTCAGTTCCTACGCACAAAATTTCTGCTCTCATCTTTTCTCACTTTCCATTTTCTCATATTCTAGCTGTATTAAAATTTATTTTTCTTTTTTAAAAATAATACTTTCATAAGGTTTTAAAACAATCTTTCCATTTAAAATTTCAGGTCCTTCAATGTAATTTGACAATAAAATTGACGTATTTTCTAAATCCAATCCTTTTACTTCAAACTCGCAAGTTTCACCATAGAAATTAGAAATTACTATTAGTTCAGCATCTTCTCCAACTCTTTTATAAGCGTAAACTTTTTCATTTTCAATATCAAAATCTTCGTATCTCCCAGTTATTAGCAATTTTTCATTTCTTCTCAATTTAATCAAATTTTGATAATGATAGAATACAGAATTTGGATCTTCCAATGCTTTTTTCACGTTAATTTCTTTGTAATTTTCTGGAACTGAAATCCAAGGTGTTCCTTCTGTAAATCCTGCATTTTGAATCATCCCACTGAACAGGCGTTCTTGAGTTATCTCGTGATTTCTGCATTAAAATTTCAATAGCTTCTTCTTCAGAACATCCTCTATCCAACAAAATTTTATAAATGTTAGTCGATTCAACATCACGATATTTCTCAATTTTATCAAAATACGGATTTGTCATTCCAAATTCTTCACCTTGATAAACATAAGGTGTTCCTTGTAATCCGTGAAGAACTGTCGCTAACATTTTTGCCGATTCATCGTGATATTCCTTATCATTTCCAAATCTTGACAATGCTCTTGGCTGATCGTGATTATTCCAGAAAGTCGCATTCCATCCGTTCCCTTCATACATTCCAATTTGCCATTTAGATAATATTTTTTTCAATTGCACAAAATCAAACGGTGCTTTTACCCATTTTTCACCATTTGGATAATCAACCTTCAAATGATGAAATGAAAATGTCATAGCAAGTTCTTTTTCTTTTGGATTTGAATATTTTATACAATTTTCAATAGCAGTAGACGACATTTCTCCAACTGTCAATAAATCACTTTCTCCAAATGCTTCTTTATGCAATTCTTTCAAAAATTCATGAATTCTAGGCCCGTCTGTGTAATATCTTCTCCCATCAGCCACAAATCTTTTATCTGTTCCGTCATCATTCAAAAATCTCTGGTCTTTTGAAATCAAATTTATTACATCGAATCTAAATCCATCTACTCCTTTATTTAACCAATATCTAATCATTTCATACAATTTTTTTCTAACATTTTCATTTTCCCAATTCAAGTCAGCTTGAGTAACATCAAATAGATGTAGATAATATTG
Source organism: Leptotrichia sp. (assembly GCF_057270615.1). NCBI lineage: Bacteria > Fusobacteriati > Fusobacteriota > Fusobacteriia > Fusobacteriales > Leptotrichiaceae > Leptotrichia > Leptotrichia sp. The sequence goes on along the minus strand of NZ_DBHIXN010000020.1, from coordinate 6,690 downwards.
TCCTCTCTTTTCACTCCATTGCCAAGCATTTCCACCGAATTTTGATTCCCAGTTTGTAGGTTCTTTTCCATCAACCGCATCTTTCCAAATATAAAAATCCTCAAATTCCGGATCTCTAGCTTCAGATTTTTTAAACCATTCATTTTCAGTTGAAGAATGATTTATAACAATATCCATCACTATTTTTAATCCTCTTTTGTGAGCTTCTTTTAGCATTTCCTCAAAATCTTCCATTGTTCCGTAACTCTCATCAATATTGTAATAATCGCTGATATCGTATCCATTGTCATTTTGAGGAGATCTGTACATCGGTGTCAGCCACAAAACTTCCACGCCAAGTTCCTTTAAGTAATCTAATTTTTGTGTAATCCCTCTTATATCTCCTTGACCTGTACCTGTAGTATCGTTAAAACTTTTTGGATAAATCTGATATACCACCGATTTATGCCACCATTTTTGCTCAAAATCTTTTTTCATAAAATCAACTCCTACTAAATTTTATTTATCTTGCCACCTGTATATCCAAAAACATAATCTAAATTTATATTTTTCATTGAATTAAACACACTTTGCTTTACTCCTGGATTTTTTTCTTCAAGTTCTGCTAACAAATTTTTTACTTCTCTACGTTTACTAGAAGTTTTTCCAGCTTCAATTGTACATCCACAGTTCATTGCACGGATTCCGTTTGTCTTTGTATAATCAATTATATCGGCTTCCTTTACGTAAATTAATGGACGAATTAGTTCTAATTTTCCTGAAGTTGAGGAAACTTTTGGAGTCATAGTTTTCATTGTTCCAGCATAAAGCATATTTATAAGAGTCGTTTCAATTACATCATCAAAATGATGACCAAGCGTCAATTTATTAAATCCAAGTTCCTCTACTTGTGTATACAAAATTCCACGTCGCATTTTAGCACACAAAAAACACGGATAATCTTTAGCTTTCTCATTTGCAACCTTCCATATATTTGTATCAATAATATCACAATCTATATTTAATTTTTCCAAATTATTTTTGAAATTATCCAAGTCAGAATTTCTAAATCCTGGATTCAAACTAACTGCTTTAAATTCAAAATTTTTCCTTCTATCCTTTTTCAGCTGCTGAAATAATTTTACTAAAAGCAGGCTATCTTTTCCACCAGAAACTCCAATTGCTATCTTATCTCCATCCTGTACCATATCAAAATCATTGATTGCCTTTAAAAATTTTGACCATATACTTTTTTTATAAGTTGTTACTATACTATTTTCAATTTCTTCAACGTCTTTCATTGGACAATCTGGAAGTATAGCTTCACATACTAAATTTATCACTTTTTTCTCCCTTAATATTTTATATTTTTTAATACTATAGTAGAAATGATTTAACATAAATCAAAATAATAAAAAGCTGTCATAGAGTAGATAAGAATTTTTTTTAATACTTACTTTTAAGACAACTTTTTACACTAAAATTTCATTTTTTACTATTTTATCAAATTATTTTAACTCAATTTTAGATAACTTCTGCATTTGTAACTGTAAAATCTATTTTCTTGCCTGTTTCATTTTCTTTTTTTATTACATTTCCATATTTATTTTCTATATAATGTATTTTTTCAATAAGCCCTTCATCTCGTGAATCAATTCTAAATGCTGCTTTATATTCTTCAAGAGCTTTTCCATGCCGCCCCATATGCTCATATTTTCTAGCAAAATCAATATGTGCAATATACATATCAAAATCAAGGAATATTGCAAGATCATAACAGTCAACCGCTTCTGATATTTTACCTTTTCTTGAATAAATATTTCCCAAAAGAAACAATATAAATGGTTCATCCGCTGTACTCACATCAAGTGCCTTGTTAAAATTTTCCTCAGCTTTTTCAAGTTCTTCATTTTCATAGTATAAATAACCTAAAAAAGCTCGTATTTCAATTTCATTGGGTTGTAATTTTACCAGTTTTTCATAAATTTCAATTGCTTTATTATTTTCCTTTAATGCATGATAAATAGAAGCTAATGTTTTCAGTACTTCTACATTGTCAGGATTATTTTTTATTTTTTCTAAATTTTCTTTAAGAAGCTGTTCATTATTTTCATTGTATCTTATCTCTCTAAAAATCAATGTTTCTAACATTATTTCTTACTGCTACTGTATTCACTTTATAATTTATTAATTAAAAAAGCCTGTCTTAACGTAGCATCTCCTTTCTTTTTTCCTTAATGTTTACAAAAGTTCCAAAAATTATACAAAATCTAATAAAAAATCTATAATTTTTAGAATTTATAATTTTGAGCTTATGTTGAATTGAATACTGTAGTTATAACTTATAAAATTAATAATTAAATTTCTGAAATTATAGAATTTATATTTGATTAAAATAAAAATTATAGAATTGTATAAATATCTCCAAATTTTCTAACTTATTTTATCACAAATAATGATTTTAGTAAATAACATTATTAAGAAAAATTTCAACATATCTTTAAAATTAAGGTTAGAGAGGTAAACAAAATTTAAGCAACACATAAATTTTAAGTATTATTTTAATTTTTCCAATTTTTTTGTCGCTTCCTGACTTCCAGATTTTACAGCTTTTTCATACCATTCCTTGGCTTCTTTTGTACTTTTTTCTACACCTTTCCCATTTGCATACAAATCTCCCAGTGCTTCGTACATTGGAGCTGTAGTTTTATCCATTCTTCCTTCTGCTTTTTTATAAAATTCTATTGATTTTGCATAATCACCGACTTTTTCATAAAGTCTTCCAAGGCTATAACTTGAAAGCAAATCTCCACTGCTATCACCTATTTCATAATAAAATTCTGCATCATCTAGGCTCTTTTTCACTCCAAGCCCTTTTTCAGACATTATTCCCAAATATCTAGGTCCTTGTGCATCTCCACCATCAACTGAACTTGAAAATGAGTCAAATGCCTTTTTATAATCTTTTTTTACACCTAATCCTTCTAAATAAAGAATTCCGATATTTCTCATTGCACGATAGCTCTTATTTTTTGCAGCTTTTTTACTCCATTCCATAGATTTTTTGTAATCTGCTTTTACACCATTTCCTTGAAGATAAATTTCTCCAAGTTCAGCTTGTGCTTCTACATCTCCCTTTTTAGCCTTTTCTGTCAATTCTTTAATTTTATCATTCATTTTATTTTCCAAACTTACATTATTTTTGGAATTTCTTCTACCATGATTTTTCTTTCCACAGCTAAATACTAAAATCAATATTAATACTGCAATAATATATTTTTTTTTCATAATTTCCTTCTTTCTATTCAATTGCTATTTAATTTTATATTATTTTTCATTTAAATAACAGAGTGAATCTTTTAAAATCAAATTTTAAAATATTAATAAATTATAATTCCTGCAATCGCTGCAATTACTGTCAGCAATATTGGGCTCATTTTCCATTTTAGCACAAGTGCCACTGACACAACAAATATCACAACACTTTTCCAGTCAATAAAATTATTTTTATCAATCAGCAACATCGCAGCCGCTAAAATCAATCCAACAACAACAATTTTAAGTCCAGCAAATGCATTATCTATATATTTATTATCTTGAAATTTTAAATAAAATTTACTAAAAAAAGACATTACAATAACTGATGGCAAAATCAGTCCTATTGTTGCAACTGTTCCAGTCAAAACTCCATTCCAAATTCCTGATTTGTTCCCAACTAAATATCCAACATAAGTTGCTGAATTTAATGAAATCGGACCTGGGGTCACTTGAGAAATTGCTACAATATCTGTAAACTGCTGTACATTTATCCATTTATGAAAATCCACAACATCAGCCTGAATAAGCGGTAAAATCGCATATCCTCCTCCAAAACTGAATAATCCTATCTTAAAAAATATAGAAAATAATGTCAATAATATCATTTATTTTTCCTCCAAATCATCCAAACATTCCCCAAAACAGCACCTAAAACAATCATTGCAACAGGTGGAAATTTTAAAAATACTACCATTGCCGCTACCAAAATTACAATCCACAATGTCTTACGATTAATTTTAGCTGATTTTCCAATTGTATAAACACTCGCTGCAATTAATGCAACTACCATCGGTCTTATGGCTTTAAAAGCTTTTATTACATAAACGTTATCTTGTATATTACTAAATAGTGAAGCTATAAGAAGAATTATTATAAACGATGGCAATGTCGAAGCTATAACTGTAACTGCTACTCCTAACATTTTTTTCATCTTATATCCTACAAAAACCGATATATTTACTGCCAATGCACCAGGTGAAGACTGTGCAAGAGCCAAAAGTTTGACAAATTCCTCTTCCTCAATCCACTTTTTTTTAGCCACAATTTCATCCTGAATAAGCGGAACCATAGCATATCCACCACCAAGAGTAAATGCACCAATCTTAAAAAAAATCCAGAATAATTCCAAATATACTTTCATTTTATCCTACTGCCTTTCTAAATCATTTATTTCTCATTTTATCACAAATATTATAATATTACAAATACCGAAAAAAATATAGACAGAGTAAAAATGCAAATACACAACTTTATTTGTATAGATTTCTACATAAACTATTTGCTAATTAGCGAACATTTTGCATCCAGAATATAAAAACATGCCACGATATTCCTACTTAAAAAAGATAGCCAGCTTTTGACTATCTTTCTAAAAACAACAGCTCTAACCTTTTGAAAAAAATTCCTTTGCCAATTCTTTCAAATAAAACACATCAAAAATTCCACATAGTTCACGCACTGAATGCATTGCAAACATTGGAACTCCCAGATCTACGCCATCTATATCTAAATGTGTTGATGAAATTGGGCCTATTGTACTTCCGCCAAGTTCATTTGATTCATTTACAAATGGCTGGATTTGTATTTCTGTGCCTTCAATAAGCTGTTTAATCACTGCAATTGAATATCCATCAGATGTATACTTTTGCTTTGCACTTATTTTTACTGAAATTCCTTCATTTATTTTCCCACGATTTGTAGGATCTGTCTTGCCTAAATGTGCAGGGTGTGCCGCATGTGCTGCATCAGCTGATAACATATATGAACTTTCCACCATTTGCAAAAAATTTTCTCTATCAAGTCCAAGAGATAGTGAAATTCTTTCCATCATATTTAATAAATAGTTGGAATCTGCCCCCTGTTTTGTGGCACTTCCTATTTCCTCATTATCGAAAGCTACAAAGATATTAATTCTATCTTGATTTTCTTCAGCTTCCACAAGACCAATCAGTCCTGTATAAACAGAAGCAAGGTTATCAATTTTTGGTGATGACATAAATTCTTCATTTGCTCCCAAAAGACATCCTTTCTCCGTTGCATATAAATATAAGTCAAAATCAATTATATCTTCTTTTTTTATTCCAGCTTTTTCTGAAATAATTCTTTCGAGATATCCATCTTTCTCAAAATTCTTATTAATAAGTGAAATTACAGGTAGAACATCATTTTGCTTATCAATTTTTACACCATTATTTACTTCTCTGTTTTGATGAATTGCTAAATTTGGTATTGTCAAAAGTGGCTCATCTATTCTAACTTTTATAGTTTTGGGAAAAAATGGGTCTTCTCCTCTCACAATAACACGTCCAGCAATGGAAAGCGGTCTATCAAACCACGTGCTTAAAATTGGTCCTCCATAAACTTCTGTATTTAATCTTACTACATTTTCTGTAACTATTTCAGGATTAGGCTTTATTCTAAAACAAGGAGAATCCGTATGTGCTCCAAATATCTTAAAACCTTTTTTTACATCAAAATTTTCTCCAATTGTAAAAGCAATTATTGTGGAACTAGATTTTTTTAAAAAATATTTTCCACCTTTTTTAATTTCCCATTTTTCGCGTGGCATAATCCTTTCAAATCCATTTTCGTCCAAAATATCTGAACAATTCTTCACAACGTGACAAGTACTTGGACTTTCATCAATAAATTCGATAACTTCCCTTGCAAAACTTTTCACTTCCATCTCAATAAAATTCTTCTGTATCTCTTCCAATTCCCTCGTTGTGTGTATCATATCTATTCATTCCTCTCGATTTCTAATTTCAACTATTTAAAACATTTCCCTATTAACAATATTGTACCCCATAATTTTCAATATTCAAAAAATTTTTTGATATTTTTTCAAATTTTTTCAAATTTTAGGTTATTTAAATATAATTAAGTGAACTACTCCCGCTTTTAGAAGCAGGAGCTTCTTGGGAAGTATTTGCTTTTGTTAGCCAAATATATTTACCAAGCTCTTCGGATAGTTCCTACCCTGTCTTTTTTTATTTTTCTAATATTTCAACATCAATTTTCCAATGTTTTTTATATTCAGTGCCGCATTGTAATCTCTATCAATTTCAATTCCACAGCACTCACATTTATAACTTCTTTCTGATAATTTCAGTTCCTCTTTAATATTTCCACATTTACTGCAAGTTTTCGATGACGGAAACCATTTATTTATCTTCAAAAATTGTTTTCCTAAAAACATCAGTTTATACTCAAGCATCTTCAAAAACATTCCCCATCCATTATCTCCTACACTTTTCCCAAAATTTAATGCCTGACTCATCCCTTTCATATTCAAATCCTCAACAACCACAGCATTATATATTTCAGACAATTTTTTCGATAATTTATGTAGAAAATCTCTTCGACAATTTTTGATATACTCATGTAATTTTG
>NZ_DBHIXN010000019.1:0-35931 GCF_057270615.1 Leptotrichia sp. | reverse complement strand
AATCGAACCCCAAGCCTTCTGATCCGAAGTCAGACGCTCTATCCAGTTGAGCTACGGGTACACACAAAAAGTAAGTCGTTAAAACTTACTTTGCTAATATTTTTAATAATTTAGGACTTAATGTTTCTTTATTTTTTAACAAGATTTTTTTAACTTGGTCATTATTTTTTCCTTTTAATGTTTTCATTGCTTTTGTACAAACTCTTACTCTAACTTCTTCATTGTTAACAGTTAAAAGCATTGTTTGTAAATTTGGTCTCCAAATTCTTTTTGTAGCTTTATGAGAGTGACTTACTCTATTTCCGTGGCTTACTCCTTTTCCAAAAACTTCACATTTTTGCATCTTATTCACCTCTATCCTTTCATCTTTATTTTTTAAACAGTCTTGCTGTTTTTATTATAATATATTAACTTAACTATTTTAGAAAAAATCATTATCTAGTTAAAATTATTTTTACATATCGAATTTTATTTTATCATATTTTTAGAACTTTTACAAGTTATTATGACACTTTTTTGCTTTATTTCAAAATTTTACTTTATTTTTCAAAAAATTTCTTTAAATTTGGTGGAAAATAATTTGGTCCTTTTATAACTTTCCCATCTTCCCTGTAAATTGGATTTCCATTTTCATCTAATTTGCTCAAATTACTTCTGTGAATTTCTTCAAAAACATCATCAATCACATTTTGCATACCATGCTCTATAATAGTTCCACAAAGAATATAAAGCATATCCCCAAGGGCATCTGCCACTTCCACAACATCTCCTTTTTGAGCCGCTTCCAAATATTCTCCATTTTCTTCAGCCATCAAGTCAAATCTCAATTTTTCCACTCCATCTTTTAATTTTCCAATTGGCTTATCAGAATTTCCAAGTTTATAAATTCTATGAAATTCTTCTACACATTCTATTTTTCTTTTCATATATTTTTTTATTTCCCTTTCAAATTTATATTAAGATCATTGTGCTTATTATAAGCAAAATCAGTATTTTTACAATGTCAGTATACAAAACCGCCGCCACATAAAATCTTATTTTCTCCAAAAATTCAGTTTCATTATTTTCTAAGACTTTTATTTTTATCATATTTTTTACTTTTTTTGAATCAAAAATTATTAAGATTATTACTAAAAATAGCGATATTATTAGTAATATTACAGGCAAAGCTCCAATATTTTTCTGAAACAAAACTTTTATTACAGAAGAAAAAATCGACAAGTTTAATCCAGTTAAGAGCGAATAAACTACAAAACTTGACTTTATAATTTTTTTGCTTTTGTTAATTATAATTTTATATAAAAAAAATGTTAAAAAAATTTCTAAAACAATTACTGCAATAAATAAAAACGACATTTTATCCAAAACTTGCTTCATCTTAAAAATATACATAATTTTATACATTTCAGCCTGTAAATTTAACATCTGTGATAGCAGAACAGAAATCATTATTCCACAAAATACCCAAATTTTGCTGTTTGTGATTTCATCATTGATAAATTTTTCCACATCGCTATTTAATTTATTATCTTGCAAAACTTTCTCACTTTCTAAAAAAGTAAAATTGCTTTAAAATCAGAAAAACTCCGACTTTAAAGCATTTTTTACATTAGTATTTTTACAATTAATTTTTATCTTCTTCTTCCTAAAAGTCTTAAAATATAAATGAACAAGTTTACAAAGTCCAAATATAAATTTAATGCACCAACTATTTCAATTTTGTTTAAAATTTCTGAATCTTCTTGAACTGCATAACTCACAATATTATTTCGTATTCTATTTACATCAACTGCAATAAAAATTGTAAATATGATTACTCCAATTATTGATATAAACAAATCAACTCCGCTATTTTGTAAAAAAATATTTATTATACTTACTATAATAATTGTAATTAATCCAGCAAATAAAATTGGTGTAAATTTTGTTAAATTTTCTCTAGTAAAATATCCGTAAATTGCCAAAACCGCAAACAGCACGAATGTTCCTAAAAATGCTGAAAATATAATATTAGGAGCATAAACCATCCCAATAACTGAAAATGTCAATCCATTTAAAAACGAATATACAAGAAACATCAATCTTAATGTACTAGAATTAGCCTTATAAGTTAATGCAGTAAATCCAAACACCACAGCTATTTCCAAAATAGCAAACAGCCAATACATTTTTAAAATACCGTATGCAATTGGATTACCTGATGCTAACCCTGCATAGACTATATAGCCTGTAATACCTGTTAAAAGAAGTCCTAGCACCATCCACATCATGCTTCCACGAACCTTTGAACTTACAAGTCTATCCAAATCACTGTAATTCATTCTTGCTTGTCCACCATATTCATTATAACCGTCGTTATTATGATTATAAGTGTCCAGTTCATCGTAATCTTGTCTCATAAAAATCACCTCTTATTTATAAACTTTTTTATTTATAATTATCTAAAATAACTTGTATAATGTGAACTACTCCCGATTTTAGAAGCGGGAGCTTCTTGGGAAGTATCTGCATATGACTAGCCAAATATATTTACCAAGCTCTTCGGGTAGTTCCTACCCTGATATATTTAGTGTAATACATTTTGCTATAAATATCAATCAAAAATTCAATTCATCTCCCACTTATAGAAAGCCTACGAATTCTTGCTATCTTTTTGTTAAAACTTTATAAGATTTAGGCTAAAATTTACATCTAAGTTATCATATTATAGTAACATTACATTTTTTTAAAAGGCTTTTTTTTGTCTGTAAAATTACTTAAATCATATTTTATTTATAACATTGTCCAAAATTTTCTAAAAATTCAATTTTACTTTTTAAACGGAACAACTGATTCCTGTTTCAAAATCTCGATAATTTCATCAACTGAAACATTTTTGCTATCTTGTGAACCAAATCTTCTAACATTTACTTCATTATTTGCAACTTCATTTTTACCGATAATCAACTGAACTGGTATTTTTTGGTCTCCATTTGCTTCTCTAATTTTGTATCCAATTTTTTCTACTCTTGTGTCAAGCTCAACTCTGATTCCTGCATTTTGAAGTTTTTCAAATACTTCTTTTGCAAAAGGCACTTGTTCATCAGAAATTGTCAAAATTCTCGCTTGAACTGGTGCTAACCAAGTAGGGAACGCTCCTGCATAATGTTCAATCAAAATTCCAAGGAATCTTTCTAAACTTCCGTACATTGCACGGTGAATCATTACTGGTTCATGTTTTTCTCCATCTGCTCCAATATAGCTCATTTCAAATCTTTGTGGCAAATTGAAGTCTAACTGGATTGTTCCACATTGCCAAATTCTTCCAATTGAATCTTTCATCTTAAAGTCAATTTTTGGACCGTAAAATGCTCCATCTCCAGGATTTAACTTGTAATCAATTCCTTTATGTTCTAAAGCTGATTTTAAATTAGTTTCTGCCATTTCCCAAATTTCATCTGAACCGATTGCTTTATCTGGTTTTGTCGATAATTCAATATGATATTCAAATCCGAATAAAGTATAGAATTTATCGTATAAATCAATAATTTCAATAATTTGTTCTTCAATTTGCTCTTTAGTACAGAAAACATGTGCGTCATCTTGTGTAAATGCTCTAACTCTCATAAGTCCATGCAAAGCTCCACTAAATTCGTGTCTATGAACAAGTCCCATTTCTCCATATTTTAAAGGTAAATCCTTATATGAATGTAAGTTATTTTTATATGCAATTATTGAACCAGGACAGTTCATTGGCTTTATCGAATATACTTTTTCATCTATTGTCGATGTATACATATTTTCACGGTAATTAAACCAGTGACCAGAAATTTCCCAAAGTTCTTTATCAAGCATAATTGGTGTTTTAATTTCTTGGTAACCTCTTTTTTTATGTTCAACTCTCCACATTTCTTGAAGTTTGTTAAACAATTCAACACCTTTTGGCATAAAGAATGGGAAACCCGGTCCATGTTCGTCTAAGAAAAATAAGTTAAGCTGTTTTCCTAATTTTCTGTGATCTCTTCTTTCAGCTTCTTCCATCATTGTCAAATAGTCATCCAGCTCTTTTTTAGTCGCAAAAGCCACTCCATAAATTCTTTGAAGCATTTTATTTTTTGAATCTCCACGCCAGTAAGCTCCAGCAGTTGACATTAATTTAAACGCTTTTAAATATCCAGTTGACGGAACATGTGTTCCACGGCATAAATCCACAAATTCTCCTTGTTTATAAATGCTGACTTTGTCAACTCCCAAGTCATCTATTATTTCGACTTTATAAGTTTCACCCTTTTCAGTAAAGAATTTTTTAGCTTCTTCGGCACTCATTTCACTTCTTTCAAAAGGATAATTTTCTTTTACAATTTTTTTCATTTCATTTTCAATTTTTACTAAATCTTCTTCAGTAAAAGGTCTTTCAGGGTCAAAGTCATAAAAAAATCCATTTTCCACAACAGGCCCTATTGTAACTTTTGTATTTGGAAAAAGTCTTTGCACAGCCTGAGCCATTATGTGAGCCGCACTATGTCTTATAATTTCAATTCCCTTTTCACTTGTATTAGTGATTATTTCAATTTTTCCAGATTTATCAATAACATAAGATGGATCAACTTGCACACCGTCAATTACAGCTCCAACGGTTGCCTTCCCAAGACTGCTCCCAATACTTTTTGCAAACTCCACAACAGTCATCGGATTTTCCAACTGCTTTTTACTACCATCAGGCAAAATCATTTCTATCATTTTCAATACCTTCTTTCTCTCTTTTGTCGTATAAATTAAGGCTTAACAAGCCTAGTTGTAAATTAGTCGTATAATTATTTATTATAGTATAATTCTTGCTTTTTTTCAACCTAAAAATACATAAAAAATTAAATAACATTTAAATATGTACTGTATAATCAAATGCAACAAAAAATGTATAATGAGGTTTAATATAAAAAAGTCAAATATAAAATTGTTTTTATTACTAATAATGAAGTTACCTTCCTCTTTCAATAATTAGTATTCTATTCCACCCCTAAAGCTTTAAATACAGCATCTTCAGCTGTAGAATAAAAAATCAAGTTAAATGCACCTATTAAATCTGGTGGTACTGTCGCCAAATCAGTAGCCGAAGTCATTGGCAACAGTACTTTTTTTGCCCCTGAATCTAAACATACTTGTAACACATTTGCGAGTTCACTTACTTTTATTATTGTTCCACCGATACTCAAATCTCCTAAAATTACCGCACTTGAAATAATAGATTTATTTAATGCAGCTGAACAAATAGCAATGTATGTAGACAAAGTTAAATTTGAAGTCATTCCAATACCCTTTAAGTCTTGATAATTTACCACATAATCATTATTTTTTGTGCTAATTTCTCCACTTATTAATTTCCCATTAGCTCTTAAGTATTTAAATGCCATTTCAGCTGATTCCTTTGCTTCGCGATTATTTCCTAATCCTGCTTTTTCAAATTTTCCTGTTCCTTTTGTCATCTGAGTCTCAATTTTAAATAATCCAATCATTCCACTTTTTATACTTGAAACCGTATACAAATGACCTGGTTTCCCAATACCTTCTGGAATTAGACTTCCACTACTTTGCTCCGAAACAGGAACATATTCTTCATTAAATTTTTCATTATCGATATACGAAAAATTTACGTCATAAAATTCCATCCCACCTATTTTTTTTAGTTGCTCTTTAACTCTTCTTCTCATTTCTAGTGAAAATCTTAATATCTTTTCAATTTTTTCTTTTGTAAATTTTCCATGTGGATAAATTATTTTTACCATTCCAGAAACGGTTTTTTTGACTGCAATCACATCTCTTTGATTTAATTGATTTCCTAATTTAAAATATTTATCATATGCATCTGCATAAGAAATTTTACGTAATTCTCTCATAATTTCTGCATAATAATCTGTTATAAAGCCATAGTCATCAGTAAAAAACTCTGGTCTATATTTAGGAATTTCCCAACCAGGTAAATAACAGTGCATTCTATCTAAGAATGCCGTATCTCTTCCCATTACATGAGGAAATGGTTCAAATAAATTAGAAGTTTTTAAAACAACATCTACACTCTGATTAATATTTCCTATAAAAACCATTCCAGCACTTGCATTTTTTTGTTCTTTCCCACGTGCAAACGAACCTGATGCCATATAATCTTTCATAATTTGGACTCCATCTTGATCCTTAAACTTCATTCCTGCCACCTCATCAAAGGCTACACAGTCCCAAAGTCCTACAAGTCCCATTGTTCCTCTTCCCATATTATAAAAAAGATTCGCTACACTTGTTTGACCTCCTGATACAAGTATACTGTTAGGACTTATTTCCTTATAAATATGTGATTTCCCAGTTCCACGAGGCCCTAGCTCACAAAAATTATAATTATTTTCTAACAATGGTATCAATCTTGATAAATGAAGCCATTTAACTCTTTCATCAAATTTACTAGATTCCATTCCTGTACTTCTTAAAACAATATCTATCCACTCTTCATCTGTAAATTTTTCTCTTAAATCTTTAAACTCTTCAAAATCAATTTCTGGCATTTGTACAGGTGTTAATTTTTTTATAATTACAGGATTTCCTTTTTTATCGTCTTCATCATAATAATATTCCAACTGAATAATACACCAAATACCTCCTCCTAACAATCTCTCGTATTTAGAAGGATAAACATCTGATACTGGAACACCTTTTAACGATAAATTGGAAAATTCAGCTTCATGTCTATTCTCCTTAAAATTTAACTTTACAGTAACCTTGTCAATTATTGTATAAGATCCATTTTCTCTTAATTTTGATTTTATTCTTTCAGCTTCATCAGGTCTTACATAATTTTGTGCCAAGATTTTTTTTACTGTTTTCATTCCTTCTTCTATATCTTCTTCATTTTCTGAAGAACAATACATTCCCAATAAATATTCAAGCACATATATAGGAACATTTGCCCCTTCCCTTATTTTTTTTGTCAAATCTTTTCTAACTATTTTTCCAGAAAAATATTTATTTAACTTTTCAATTAATATTTCTCTATCTTTGTCATTATTAACCTCTTTTAAACAATCATTATCCTCAAAAGTTTGACAATAATCCTTATTCACTTTTTCCTCCTTTAATATATCTTGTTTCAAACAAAAAATTATTTATCAAAATCCAAAATCATCTGAAAATAATATATCTATTATTATTTTTTTCCTTTCTTCAATTTTAGTTTCTATATTTTTTACAACTAAATAATAATTTTCATCTTTTTTATATTTTTTATTTATTAAAGTAAATCTTAGTTTTTTTATTCTTTTTACAGTTTCAGTTTCTTCACTATTTGCTTTATAATTTTCTATATTTGAAATTATACTCTCATTACTATCAATAAAATATATTTCAAATTCTGTAGGTTTTATAATATCTGTTACAGCACTTTTTTGAAGAAAATCAAGCGAGATTTTCAAATTAGTTATTTTGTTAATTTCTGATATTAAACCAACTTTTACCAATTCCGTGTCTACTGATCCTTTTGCAGTTTTTACTTTTATAACTGGAACAATTAATTCTTGTAACGAAATTCCACCATGATAATAATTTTGTCCACCACCACTAACCTTAAATACACTAGAAGTATTCGGTGAAATTACTTTTAAATTTTCATTTTTATTATTTAAAACATCTGACATGTTTATTTCATTTGTACCAATTTCGCCATATTCATTTTCCGTTACTATGTATCTCCTATTCACAACATCATTTTTACTAGAAAAGTTTTCTATTTTATCACATTCCTCTATTTTTTTTCTTTTGTAAATAAATCCGTGATCTGCTGTAACTATTATATTATTAATAGATTCCACTCTAAGTTTTTTTATCAAATTCATAATTTCTTCTATCGCTTTTTGACATGCCTCAAACACTTCATTTTCAGTATTTGCCTTATCTCCTATCGAATCAATTTGATTATGATAAATATAAAGTTTTTTCTTATTTCTAAATACCTCTCTTAATTCATTTTTTGAATATCTAAATACTTCATCAAAATCTAAAGCTACTGCATTTTCATCATAACTTTTTAAAATCTTTTCTCTTTTTACTCTGTCATTACAAGCTTTTCTATCAATAAGTACTGAAAAATCACCATTTTCGACCTCTATTTCTATTTTGTCATGCGGAAGCAATGCTGCCATACCTAATTTTGTGACAGAAGGTATAATCCCTAACTGATATTCTATTTCAGCATCTACAGTTTCATCTCTACTCATCTTATAAAATAATTCTCTCCCAGTCTCATACCTCAAAGCATCAGAAATTATTACTACAATTCTATTTTTATTAATTTCAACGTAATTTTTGTAAAAATCCTTTTGTAAATTTATTTTCTTAGGAAGCTCTCTATAATTAAGTAGGTCATTAAATTTTATATTTGCAGGATTTAAAAATTTATCAGTATATTTGGTTTCTAATAATTCTAACAACCTACTATACTTTTCACTATTTTCTGTTAATTGATCATAGTAATAACAAAATTTTCTATAATATGTATCAATCAAATAATCTTTTTGAGCATATTTTTCTATTATTTCTAATAAATCACTACAAGTTTCAAAATTTGTACTTTTTATTCCTTTGTAAGCATATTCCAATATTTTATACTCTATCTTTAATTTTGAATTATCAATATTTTTCTCTCTTCGTAATTCTATTATCTCTTCTATAGATTTATCTTGCAACTTTGCTGAAAAATTCTCATCAACAATTCTTTCAACTATCCATTTCGTTATTTTTTCATCAGGAAAATCAAATATATCAAGTTCCAAAAGATATTCAGGTAAAATATTTTTAAAATATTTATCTCCATCTATAATAGAATAAACTTCTGAAACAAGATTTTTAAAAGTTTCTCTATATTCAGAAATCTGTCGCAATCTATTTAAAAATACTATAACGGTACTTCTTACACTTAGTTCCTTAAATCTAACAGGAATTTCTTTTGTTATTTTTTCAGAAGCATAAGTTAAAAATATTCCAATAAGTAACTTAGTTAAACTCGGATCATCATCAACATATCCAAATTTTAATCTACATAATTCCCAAAACTTCTCTTCAAGATTATATTTATTAAACTCTACAAGATATCTACTTTCTTTTCTGTTTTTATCAGTAATTAAAATTCTTACTACATCATCAAACCCCTCAAATATTTCAGCTTTTGAATTAGTAATAACTCTCATCATTATAATTTCAACATCTTCTTTTTTACTAACTCTCTTCTCTTCTACCAATTTTTCAAATTTTTCTCTTCGATCTTTTGCTGCAAAAAACTTTCTATGTCTTTCCATAACTTCTTTAAATTCATCATTTAAATTTAAATTTTGAGCTATTATTGAAATTGGATCTGGTGAAAATAATTTCGAATACATTATAGTATCAGCAAGATGATTATCCCTGTCTTCACTTCTCTTAAAAGGAGCATAAATCAAATAATTACTCTCCTTATCCTCTCTTTCAAGAAGTAATTTTGTCTTAAATAACTCATCTTGTTTCAATCTCAATAACTTAACATTTTCCAATTTCAACTCTTCTATCTCTGACAGGAATTCTTGCTTTTCATCATACCAAAAAACAATTCTTCTTCCTTCTTTCTTAAATTCACTATTAAGTACTTTTGTAATTTGTTCTAAATTCAATTTTCTCACTCCATGATTTTCTATATTTTTAAATAAAAAAGCCTCATTTATTTCTTTTTAAATAAAAGAGACTTATAAAATCTTTATTTTTAAAAATTATCTAACCTTAGTATCATTGTTCTTAATTTATTTTCTGAACTAAATTCTTTTACTAGTGTCAATTAGATTTCAATTTATTCTATAACTCATAATGACCTTTACATGATGCTATTATAATCGCATTATTTTCTATTTTATAAACAACTCTATTTTTTTCATCAATTCTTCTGCTCCACCAGCCACTCAAATTATTTTTTAATGCTTCAGGTTTTCCAATACCTGTATACCAATTTCTTTGTATATCTTTTATTATACTGTTTATTTTTTTCAGAATTTTCTTATCTTCCTGCTGCCATTGGCAGTAATCACCCCAAGCTTTTTCCTCCCACAATATTTTCACATTATCACTCCTCAATCAAATCATGTTCTACTAATTTTGCTTTTCCTGATTCAATATCTGCAATAACTTTTTCTAAATATTTCATATTACTTTCAGAATAAAACGGATCTGCAGTAATTTCAAAAGGTATTCTTTTTTCTTTAGTAACTTTAGTGGCAAATATCGTAAATGCAGTTGTCATTGACATTCCCATTTCACGACATATTTTTTCCATTTCTTTTTTAATTTTTTCGTCAATACGAAAATTAATCATTGCCTGTGCCATATTAATCACTCTCCTTAATTGCAAGTATACTCTATAACTTTCATTTTGTCAATCATTTTCTTTACAAAAAATATACATTATACATATATCCGTTGTATTAAAGTCATTTCTTTTATTTAATACACTTATACACAATCACATTAATAATACAAAATATTACCAAAATTAAATAAAGTAAATATTTATTTTTATCAAAAAAACTCGTATCTCCACCTGTTTTCTTCATATTTTCTAGCATTCCAATTTTAGAAAATTCAAAATAAATCCAGCTACCTAATGTTGACCAGTAAAAAGAAATAATTTCTTCCGATTCAAGCATCATGTAAAACCAAAACTGATATATCATATAAATTATTAAACCTAAAATAATGAACAATAACTCATTTTCTTTTCCTGTATTCTCTTTTGTTTTCTTTCTAAAGTATTCCATAATAAAAATTATGCCTAAACCCAAACCACCTGTAAGAAATACAGCAAATATTAAGATTAATCCCATAATTAAATTTATAATCATTTTTAATTTCCCTTTCTTTAATAATATTTTAACGTTTTTTATGTCTCTTTTATTTAGTTGTTATTGTCCTTTTGCCCCAAATTTTATATAATTTTTGGAATAGTTTACAAATAATATTTTTATATTTATTTTACCTTCCCCAATATCTCATACTTCTTCCCATCACGACCAGTCTGCACTTTTTCATAATTGACCTTCACTCCGTCATCCAGATCAATCGAAATATATTCCGAAGCCAAGTGATTCATCTTTTCATCAAAATGCTTACATTCATCGAGTTGTGATTTTATCTTTTTCAATTCCTTTTCAGCTTTTTTTCTGTTGTTATTACTTTCAATTTCATCCTTCAGAAAACTTGCCCTTCTTTCATAATGTTTCTGTAGCTCATGTAAATATCCAATTCTAACCTTTGCTGTAGTCTGTTCATTATAATGGTGCATATAAATCAATGCCTTAAATCCATTTTTCTTTCCTGCATCATAAAGCCAGTAAATCGGTCTCTTTTTGTATCTTTTCAAATTATCATCATAAAAATTCTTTAAGAAGTATTCCCTTATAATCTCTTTTGGAGCATCATTTTTATTGGATAAGGCTTGTGATATAAATTTAAGATTTTCTTCAAGCGTTTCTTCTCCATATACTGTTTTTACAAATTCTACAAATCTTGTAACAATATCATCACTAAAATATTCACTGTCTGTAATTGGAATGCAGTTATCTTCATCAGGAATAAATTTGCTATATTTATTTTTATCAAATTCTCCTCCTGCAAATACAAGACCTTCCTCATCAAGCGAATAACGCCCAAACATACATCCGACAGCATAGGAAATAAATTGTTTTACAACATTTTCTTTCGTTAATACATAGCTGTTTCCTTTAATTTCATCATTTATTTCATCATCTGTATCAAATATTTTAGCTATTGTTGTATCTTTATCACTTACATCTGAAGTCAGTTCATCCTGCAGTCCATAAATATCAATAAAAATTCTATTTAATTCTTCTTCATTTTCCTTCAATTTTGAAAACTGATTATTTGTAAATTTTTTATATTGACTATATGCTTCTTCTATTAATGTTATTTGTGTTTTGTCAATTTTCTTATTTTCAACATTCCCATTTTCTCCTATTTTTACATTCTCAAATTCTTCCACATATCTTTCAAAATTAACTAATGGATTTACTTTAAAATCCCATGCTGTCTCAAATGTATTCCAGTCATATTTTGATATTTTGATACAGTTATCAACTATTGAAATTACTTTTGGTTTTATTTGTTCATTTTCTATAACTGGGAAATTAGAAAAATTACCAATTTGTAAATGAATAGTTGGATTTAAAATTTTAAATATGTAATCTGAAATTTTTGTAGACAATAATCCCAATACATATTTTAGTTTAAAAGTACTATCTGAAAATGCTGACATTCCTGTTACATCATGTATACTTCCTTCTTCTCTGTATCGTATTGCAAATCCTCCACTTGTTATATCAGACCAAGTAACTGCTTCTTTAAAATAATATTCTATATTTTGTGGTCTTGATCTTAACTTGCCGTTACCATCCTTAAAATTTCTTATTTCATTCCCATTATTTTCCCAATTCACTACATAATCATAGTTTCCGTACCATTGTCGTCTTTCTCCACCTTTATTATATGGATACCATTTATATTCATTATTTTCTGTTTCAGTTATTGATTTTGTATTATAGCTTATTTTCTCTTCTTCCACTTCATACCACTGTCTTAAAAATCTATCATTATCTGCTGTCGCTAATCCTTGTTTTGGCTCTATTAGTTCAGAAGTTTTTATTCCTTTTTCAAAATCTTCCAACAAATTTTCACTAGCCCAATATCCTATTGGCATTCCTGGTATTTTTTCAAAGTTTTCTCCATTTGCTTCATAAAAATATCCACAGTTTTTATTTTCTAATGCTTCCAATACTTTCTTACTTTGAAATTCCATATCACCTCTATAATCTTCTAGTCTTATAAATAATCCTTTTGAATCCTTCTTTTTAAAATTTCCAAGAACAAATGTTATTACATCAACTGTTGCTTCCTTGTAAAATGATCCTTTTGCAATTTGAATCAAACTTTCTATTTTTTTATTTTCAATAATATATTTTCTTAATTCTTCGTATGTCTTTATAAACATCCATACATTTGGTGTCATCCATCCAGAATATCCATCTTCAACAAGAAAATCAAATACTCTTACCATGAATACAGAAAACAGATCACCTTTATAATCCTTATAATTTGTTTCCACAAATTTTTTCAATTTTGGATTGTATTTATTTAAATATGGCGGATTAGTACAAACTATATGATATTTATTCTTTAATATTTTTGCAGTTTTTACTATCTGTTTCATTATTGGATATACATTTCCTTTCCATATTTTTTCCATTAAACTTCCTGTATATCTTTCCCTGCATTCATCCAAATATCTATCAAAACTGTCATAATCAAAATTTTCCACTTTTATTAGGCTTCCAGTTTCTCCTGCATCTTCAAATATTCTTATTAAATATTCCCCAACTTGATTTTGTTTATCATCTATTGTTATTCCATCAAAATAAAAGTTTGTTCTCAGTTCATCCATATTTATTTTTTTGGAATTTCTTAATATTTTTTTACTTTCATTATCAAATAAAAAATAACTTTCTTCAGTATAAGTTACATTAGGAGATATTCCTCTTGTGAAAAATCTTCTATCATATTCTCTACCTTTCATCATTACTGCGAAGTACGTCAACTGATAAGCTCTTTTATCTATATCAAGTCCATAGATATTCTTTTCTATTATATTTTTTACAGCTTCTCTGTCACTATACCCTGCTTCCCTGTAAATTTCCATTAGTATATCAAAAGCATGAACCAGTATATGGCCACTTCCCATGCAAGGTTCTAAGAATTTTATTTCTTCAGGAGATATTTTTTCATCTATATATGCAATTTCTTCATTTTTAGGAGTTACAAAATATTCCAGTTTATCTTTCAGCTTACTGTCAGGATTTCTCTCAATCCAATATTTTCCTAAAGAATTCTGTACCATATACTTCACAACCCAGTCAGTAGTAAATATTTGTGTTGCTATTGGTATATCTTCTTTTGCAATAGTACCTTTATTCATTCCAACTATTTCATTTTTTTTCTTTTCGTTATAATACTGATAAAGCCATCCGATAACTTCTACTTGACTTTCAGTTTCTTCTTCATCTGATGAAATTCTTATATTATTTGATATTCCCACATTATAAAGTCCTACTAATCCTATTCCATAATTTTTATTTTTTATTTTAAAATTCTCTTCCCCAACCTCATCCACTAACTTTCTCAAAATACCTTCTTCATCATTTATCGAAATTGGTAGCAGTAATTCCGAATAATCTTCAGCTTCTTCAAATAATTCAGGCAATATTTCATTAAGTTTATTACATTTTTTTATAAATAAAAATCTAAAAAGTTCTTCTGTTTTGCTTTCTTCTTTTAAATTATAAACATAATTTTTCTCATCATCTGAAAATTCCAGATCTGTGTTAAATACTTCTCTAATTATTTGAGGTTCTCTATCATTTTCTCTTTCAGAAGACAAAATTCTTATCCTATCATTTAAATAATCATTTACTTCCATAAATCTAATAGCAATAATTCTATTAAACCAAGTATAAGCGATTTCCTCAATTAACTCATTTAAAGCATCTTGAAAATTCCCCTCTTTCACTTTTTCTCTTAATGTTTTTACCAATATTTCTCTTTGCTTAATTTCCCTCTTATTTAATTCGACATTTCCTATTTTCAAATAATCATTTTCCGAAACTATTCCTTCTTCAATTTTATTTTCCGTAATTCCTATCAATTCCAATTTTCTTCTTATTTCTTTTTCCATTTTTTCTTTCGCATTTACTGCAAAATTTCTCAATGCTACTTTATCCATATTATTTGTATTGTAGTAAAAACTACAGTTCTCCTTTCTTTTATTAACGTTTAAATGAACTTAGGTTAGCAGAATAATTTTTTCTATTATTAAATCAATGCTAGTTTCTAAAATTTTCTTTAAAATATTTCGTATGAATTTACACATACACATCACCTCTGTTTTATGAAAAAAGTACTCAAAAACTTTTATTATTGAAATCAATAATAATAATACGAATAAAAATACCATATCATTGTCTGCTACTCCTAGCTCTGCTAGCCTAAATTCACTTTTTTTAACCCCCGCCTTCTACAATTTATTCTCTAAAACTCAACCTGCACTATCTCACTATCTTCCAATTCTTCTTCCAATCTTTTTCTCAATCTATCCAAATACTCTTTTATATCTTCTGAATTTCGTATTTCCCAAACTCTATCTTTATTAATTTCTGAAATTCCAATTCTTTTTGGTTTTATTACTTTTATTTCTTCTATATTTCCAGAAATCTCACTCGCTTTTTCTTTTTCTTCTAATATTTTTTCTTCTTTCTCAAAATTATTCAATAATTTATTTTTCAAGCTGATTGCTTCATTTTTATATGATTCAATATCTTTTATATTTTCACTTTTTTCAACTTTTTCTAAAATTTCACTAAATTCATTATTAATTTTTTTTGTATATTGTTCTTTTAATTCAATATTTTCTGCATATTCTACTCTTTTCAAAGCAATTTCTTTTGTTTCGTTTATACTGTCAGTTATAGGCTTTCTTTTTTCATCCAAGATTTTATTGTATTTTTCATTAAATCTTCTATTTAATTCATTCAGATCTTTAATTCTGTTATATGGGTTATTATCATTTAATATATTTTTTATATCCTTTGATATTTTTTCCAATTCATCATCTGAAAAATAATTTTTTGAATTAGTATACTTTTTATATAATTTAGTAGCTTCATCCCAAATATCTTTTTGATCTCCTTCAAAAAATTTCTCAATTGGTTCAAAATCTTCAGAAAAATCATAGTAATCGTCTTCATGTCCAGAAATTTCATTGAATATTTCTCTAGCATCTTTTAATCCAAGTACTTTTCTAAAAAGTTTTTTCCCATTTGATAAAATTTCTTTTCCAGGATAATCTTTATTTTGACATTCTCTCTCAAAACTTTCTATTTTATTTATTTTTTCTGCCGATAATTCTTTAAACTCTTGGGTCATCTTATCTGTATCGCTTATGTCTAAAGTAACATCAAATAATTCTTTTGCAACATAACTCATTATTTTTACACTTCTATCATCAATTTTTTCCTTTATTCCCAAATAAATTCTTTCCGAATTATCTTTTTTTATAATACTATTAATAATATTTTCAGTAGTTTCATTTAATAATGTTAAACTAATCCTATTTTTTATAAGTTCAATTTTTCCATCCTTAAATGCTCTTGCAATAATCCATTCAATATCCTTTTCATTCCAACCATAAGGCACTTTTGAAAACTTATCTTTTATTTCTTTTAAAGTTATTTTTAAATTTTTTTCTTTTATCATACGTACATGATTCACTATTTCACTTATCGCATTTTCATTATATTTTATACTTTCAACAGCAGTTAAAGTATTCCCTTTTTCTACAAAGATTTCCCTAATATCATCTTCACTCATAGGCTTTGTTATGTATTCTAATTTATGATATACATTATTCACTAATTTTTCCAATGCTTCATTGATTTTACTTTCATACTCTTTCGCATTAAGATTAAGTTTATTTCCACCTACATAATATTCTGCATTTTTAAGAACTTCTTTCAACAAACGATTTGAACGCTCTATATATTCTCTACGTTCAATAGTTTTATTCTCTTTAATCGAATTTCCTTTAGGCAATCCTTCTAATTCTCCCGATTTTAAAAATTTTTCTATTTTTATATCCATTTCTATTTCATTAATATACGAATTATTATCACCTAAATCAATAAATACAGAATTTTCTTGAGAACTTTTCATTAAAAGCAAACTTTCATTTCCACTGTAATCTGAATTTGAAGTTACTATATTTACTGAAATGTCATGAGTAATATTTTCTTTTTGAAAATCATCAACTATTTTATTAAAAGAAAAAATATAATTTCCAAGTTTAGGATACTGATATTTCTTTTCTTTATAAAAAACTTCAAATACTTTTTCAGATATTCTTTTAGCTATTTCACTTGTATCTACATCAATTTTATCGATAATCTTTTCAACTTCCTGTTCTTCATTTGTTAAAAAAATATATACATCCCCAGATTTCTGAACAAGTGTCTGTTTTATCAAAATATCCAATGCTTCTTTAACTTTTTCTTTTAAAGAGATTCTGTCTTCATCAATATTTTCAACCATCAATGTTGTAATATTTTCCAAAGTCCCTTTTATTTCTTTAAGATACTTAATCATAAATAACACTTTAAGAACATTCACATTAAAACAGTTTTCTTCTTTATCTGGATTGATATAACTATTTTCCATAGCTCTGGTAATAACTATCGAATGTGAATGATCTAAGAAACTCTGCAATCCATCATAAAATTTATCAAAAGGAATCAGTATTCCAACTTCACTATCTTTATACTTTTCTGCACTTTCTTTAAACATTGCAAGCATTGAACGTTCCCCTTCAGATAAATGTTTTCCACTTGAGCTATGGTCTCTAACAGATGTTAAAACATGAGAAAGAATTTGAAATTGATATGGAATAAATGGATAAACTTCTTGAAAATCTTTTTTATTTTCGTATATTTTTTTTTCTACCCCATCATCAAATATAATTAAATTTCTAACTACTGATTCTTTTTCATTGTACTTTAATGATAATTCCCTATTTGCATGCTCATTTTTATCTAAAATTCTCTTTTTAATAACTTCTGATACATCTGTTGAAGTTAAATTAATTCTTGTTTTAAATCTTCCTTGTATTTTAGAAAAATCGTTTCCTTTTACTTTTGTAATAGAATCTATCGCTTGTTGAGAAGTTACAACTACCCATGCTTTTCCTTTACATTGTACTCCTAAATCTTCTGTTACAGTTTGTAAATTCAACATTAAATCTGTATTTTCTCCAATATATTGTCCTACTTCATCGACACAAAATACAACATGATGATTATTTCCTTTTGATTTAATATATTTATTTACCATTTTTGTAAAATCTTCTATTGAAATAGAATAATCTTTTTTTGAAATTTCTAACCAATCTTTAATTCCAGATTCACTCATAAATCCTATTTCTTCTATTGCTTGTGCAACTTTAGTTCTTATAAAATTAAATTTATGTCTTTCTTCAGTCCATACTTTCCCTGCTATCTCTTGAAATTTTTCTTTAAATTCTTCATATTTATTATTTTCTCTTAATTCTCTTTCTAAATCTGCCAAATGTGGAATTGAAGAAAATCCTTGCATTTCATTAAACACCTTCAAGAATACTTTTAGAATGTCATCTTTCCCTTTATTTCCTGCACTATCACTTTTAGAATCAATATTAAACAATATAGAATCAGTTGAAGTCTGACACGCTATTTTCATATCTGCAATAACCATTTCATCTTTTATTTTATTATCTTCCAAAAAATAATCTATTGCCTTTTTCCCATTTATTTCTTTATTTGAAAGTAAATATGATAATATTTTTAATAAATGTGATTTCCCACTTCCAAAAAAACCACTTATCCAAACTCCCATATCATCTGTATTTCCGCTAATTCCTTTACTGTAGGCTGAAAAAAAATCTCTAAAGTGTTTCTGTAATTCATTCGTTACAACATACTCTTCCAATTCCTGCTTCATATTTTCTTCTTCTTTTTGTCCTACTTTTATTACCCCTTTAATATCTCTGTCAATAGGTTTTCTAAACATATCTTTTAATTTCATAAATTTATTTGCATGATTTTATGCTTAAAATCATACTCTCCTTTCTTAATTTTAAATATTATTACGATTTTTCACCCCACCTATTAAAGAATACTATTTTAACAATTTAAACGCTCTATAATAATTATCATCTTTAAATTCCTCAAATAACTGTAATGACTGTCCGTCATACTTTCCTGGATAAAACATAACTACTGGTGCTCTATCAAAAACTTGATGTAAATTATTTAATATCTTATGTGAACGCACAAAAGGAAATATCTTTCCTATACCAACTAAAAAAACAATTGATTTTTCAGGAGTATTCTCTTCAATATATTTTGCAAAATAGTTATCATCCTCATTCATTTTCAATAAACTATTTACTGATTCAATCAAATAGTCCATTCCATCATTTTTTTCCATCTCAATACAATTTTCCAAAAATTCTGATTCTTCTAAAAGATCTATCATAATATCGTAAACATCGTAAATTACAATTTTATAACCATCACCAATTTCTTTATCTCTTTTTTTTATATTTTCTAAATACTGTCTAACTATTAATTCATCTCTCGGAGAATAGTCAAAAATATAGTATGAAACCTCATTTCCTAGTCCTTTGCTATTCAAAAAACTATCTTTCTTTATTTCATTTTCTATTTTCCCCAAATCTATTTCTGTTTTTGTCATTACACTTCTCCTTTTAAAGCCTTTATGTACATTTCCATTTTATTCTCTCTCAATAAATTTTCTAATTCATAATCCAAATAAATTTTTCTATATAAAATTTTCCCTTTATTTTCTTCCAATAATCCTGCCTCTTTTAAATAATTTCCATATGAACCTCTCATTCGCCTTTTTGTATTTTCTGTAAATTTAGCAACTTCCTCATTTTGTAAAGATTTTTCATCCAAAAATTTTTTAACAGAATTTGGACTATATTCTTTAGTTCCTAGTAACATTTCGTTTCGATAAGAATTATAAACATATTCGAAAAATAATTTATCTGTTTGCATTACTGATAATAAATTTATTATTTTCATAGTTCCAACATCAACCTTAAAAAACAATATCTTTATATCTTCAGAAAGTTCCTTCGTTCTTTTATTAATTTCACTAAAAATTCTTTTACCGTAGTCTTTAGAAGGTGCAGAAAAAATATTTTCTTCTTCCTGCATTTTTCTTATCTCATTCTCATTTTTCCCATCTTTCAAAAATTCTAAAAATTTTTTAAATTCTAAAAACCAGAATCCTTTACTTACAATTCCAGCACTGTATTCTCTTTTTCCCATTTTCTACCCCTTAATTACATTAATTTTTGTTTATTTCTTATTAAATATTATATCATTACATTTTTATATTTTACAAGTAAAATTAATAACCTTTTTATTTCAAATCTTTTTTTAATGATAAGCAATTTTTATACTAAATTTCCATTTAAAAATCAAAAATTAATATAAAATCATAACAAATCTACTTTTATACTATTTCCCATTAGAATAATAAATTTATTATAAATCCTATTTACCAAGATCTCTTAATCCTTTACCAGAAAACAAATAAATTTTTCAAACTGGATTTAGTATTACACATAAACAAAAAAAGGAACTACCCAAAATCATAGTTCCTTTTATTCTAACAACAATTATATTTAATCTTTCAATCGACTATCCTTACTCATAATCCCCCTCTATCCTAATCTTTCGCAAAATCATTCCCTCTTTTGCATTCAAATCTAATTTAATTTTTCCATCCGGTCCTGTTCTGAATGTTCTGCCTTCTGTTACTAGATCAATAAATCTTTCATCCTGATAATTTGTCTCAAATTCTACATTTTCCCATCTATTAAATGAGTTGTTTATTACAACGATAATTGTATGATCTTCGATAACTCTTTCGTATGCTATTATGTCTCTTTCGTTATCAGCAAATACTTCTCTAAATTTACCGTAAACAAGTGCTTTATTTTCCAGTCTTATTCTTATTAATTTTTTATACCATTCAAATAAATCATTGTCAGCTTTTTGCTCGTAGACTTCATTTTGGTTAATATGAGATGGATTTTTTTCATTGTCATATAAAAATTCTTTCCATAACATTGGTTTTCTGCAATATGGGTCTGTTGCTCCCCACATTCCAACTTCATCACCGTAAAATAGCATTGGTGCTCCAATATAAGTCATTTGGAATATTGATATTAATTTTAGTATGTCTTTTGGCTTAATTGGACTGTTTCGCCAATCTATTGTTGTATTTGGATGATAATTTGAAGCTAGATCAGGACGAATTCCGTTGTATCCTTTTTCTAACTGCTTTCCTTCTTCCAAATTTCTTCCAACCACATCATTTACGATTCTTGAATAAAGTCTATCTGTATCGTGTGAACCATTTAGATTTTGGCTTGCCTGCAATGCTTGATATGGATACCAATTTCTTTTTTCTCTAAGTTCATTAAAAAAGTCCTGTGCTTTTAACTTGTATCTTACTCCACCTTCACGGCTTTGGTTTATGAAAAATCCGATAACTGTTTTTAACCATTCATAGTTCATTACAGTGTCAAATTTATTTCCACCGTTAATATCTCCAGAAGCATTTCCCCAAAGTTCGGCAGTTATGTAAGAATCTTTCTTGCTGCCTTTTACAACTTCTCTCCATTCATTCCAGAAATTTTGATTTTCAAGGCAGTTTGGTACATCTAAACGCCATCCATCAATTCCATCATCTTCCATCCAGTTTTCACTTTCTTTTCCATCAGGCCCGCACATCCATTTTCTTGTGATATTAAAAATGTATTCTTTATATTCCTGATTAAAAGTGTTAAATTCAGGAAGTGAATCAAATCCACCCCAGGCATTATAAATAGTTCTCTTTCTATTTGCAATTAATGTTTCAAATGCCTGCTCATCACTCATATCATCTGTGATTGGAACATGCTGTCCAAAATCTGTAAATTTGTACCAATCCTTATATTTAGAATTTTCCCCATCTGCAAGCACCATATTAAATGTCCAGTGCTCACTGCTGCTATGATTGAAAACTCCATCAAATATTACACGAATACCATTTTTATGAAATTCCTTTATCAAGTCAACCATTATCAAGTCTGACTCTGTCCAAACCCAAGTATCTGGATCTTCTGTTTCTCCATATCCATTTTTTCCTCTGTTTTCACCTTTCAAGTTTACTTCCAGAAGTTTTAGTTCACTACTTGATGAAGCCTTATTTCCAAGCACTTCTACATACGACTTATTTCCATATTTATTATTTTTATTAATTTTCACATTGTAAGTTTCGCCACTTGTCTTTATTGTCCCAAAGTCTGGAGAAATATGTCTAAAGTCATTCGCTCCATATTTATGATTCTGATATGAAAAAAATACTGGATTTAACCATACAGCATTAATTCCAAGCTCCTTCATATATGGTATTTTTTCCTTGATTCCCTGTAAATCTCCACCGTACATTCTGGCATATTTCAAGCTGTAATCAATTTCTCGTTCTCCAAGTTTTTCCCATATTACCTGTTCTCTAAAATCAGCTGTCCATCGGTTTCTATCAAAATGACTAATTACATTATTACTTTTTTCCCATTTATAGTCTTCTACAAAATTTTGTTCGTGAAGTCTGTTAGGCTTAAATGCTTCTGGTCCAAATTCATTAAAAATCGGATCGTTATAATGATTTCCATTATAAAATCTATCTGGAAAAATATTATACCAAATTGCTTCTTTTGCCCAGTTTGGCACATTAAACAGCTGTATATCATTAGAAGTTGTATTTACAACTAATCTTTTTGGCTTGCTATAGCTTAATGTTTTTCCATTAAAATATGCTCTTGTCCCATTATCTTCCAAAATAAAATAGTATAATAATTTTTTTGCTTCTTTTCCAAAATTTATAATTCTTTCAAAGTAGTCAAATCCATTTGTTTTATCCTGGTATCTTTCCAGCTCATAAATCATCTCATAATTATCTTCCTCATGCAAAACAATGCTTATGTAAGCACGCTCCACATCATTCATTTGAGTTCTTATTTTAAATTCATACTCGCTGTCAGATAGTTTGTTAAAATATTGCAAACTGTCATATTCATGAACAATTGCTTTTAAATTTGTATTTTTGTCAATTGCCTCGTATACAAATTTTCCATTTCCCAAATCTCCTTGTGGAAACAATGCTCCATTTTCTCCAATAATCAGCTTTTTATTTTCTTCTGGATACCATTTTCCATCAATTAGATATTTATACTCGTAAACTCCTTCTGGCGAAGCTATTATTACTTCGTAATTTGTACCTTCAAAATGATGAATTGGCTCTGAATCAGGTTTCCAGTTATTAAAGTTACCAGTTATTTCCACTTTATTTGCTTCAGTCAGTCCAAAATCAGAAATATCTAAATTCATTCTATAAAATTTCATCTTAGTCAATGAAAATGTTTTTTTTGATGGAGTATATTCTACATAAATATCTATTCCATTTTGAAATCCTGTTATTGATTTTGGTGGTAAATCCTCATCTACTACAGCTTCAAATCTTTTGGCAAATGGAGCAGTATGATTATAAGTTACACCGCTTATTATGTTACTTTCTTCATCTTTTATTTCAAAAAAATAACTTCCTGACTCAACATTTCCCCATTTATATATAAAATTTTCCCATCTTTGCTTTAGATTCTCTTCTTTATAAAATTTATTATCTTTGTAAATTATTAATTTATAACTCATTTTTTTCTCCTAATTATCTATTCAATGCAATCATTTGTAAAAGTCTGCAAAATCTGATCAATTTATCACTTTCAGATTTCTGTTTTTATTTTTGATAAAAGATCAAGATCAATCTATTGCTATAAAGGCTATTTTTATAGTCTTTACTTTCACAACTGTCTAATTAATTTAGTTCAAAAAATACTTTATATGCCCTATATGTTTCATATAAATCCGCTTTTGATGAAATTTCAAATAAAGAATGCATTGATAAAAGTGCAGGACCTGCATCTATTGTTCTTATCCCATAATAAGCCAAAAATTTTGCAACAGTTCCTCCTCCACCTTCATCTACTTTTCCAAATCCGCCTGACTGATATTTAATTTCATTTTTATCAAAAATTTGTCTTATTTCCTGAATAAATTCAGCATCGGCATCATTTGCCATAGATTTTCCACGGCTTCCAGTATATTTTGCAAATGCTAGCCCATACGATAGCCGTGCTACATTTTCAAGATCATGAGCAGATTTAAATACAGGATTTAGTGCCGCTGTTACATCTGATGACAATGCTTTAGAATTCCACAAAGTTTCTCTTAACATCTGATCATTATAGTTTTTTTCTGAAAGTGAAAGCAACTTCCCAACAATATACTCAGGCAATGTTGATTTCAAGCTTGTTGAACCTTCACTTCCAATTTCTTCTTTATCTGTCAAATAAATCATAATAGTTTTTTCGGTTTCCTTTATTTCAAGCAAAGCTCTAAGTGATGTATACGCACAAATTCTATCATCTTGTCCATACCCTCCGATCATGCTTTGGTCAAGACCAACATCTCTAAGTTTTCCTGCAGGCACGATTTCCATCTCTGCTGTAAAAAAGTCATCTTCTTCTATTCCGTAATCTTTTTCCAACTTATCCAGTACAAATTGTTTTATTTTTTTATTTATATTTTTATCATCTAAAGGCATATTTCCAAACAACAATTTTAGCTCTTCACCTTTTATTACATCTCTTGCCTTTCTATCATCTTGCACATTATATGACAGATGTGGCAATATATCAGGTACACTAAACACAGGTTCATCATCTCTTTCACCAATTGAAAGTGTAACTTTTTCTCCATTTTTCAAAAAAACAACACCATGCAATGCTAGCGGAGTAGCTGCCCACTGATATTTTTTAATTCCACCATAATAATGTGTATTTAATAGGGCAAATTCCTCATCTTCCATTATCGGATTAGGCTTTAAGTCCAGTCTTGGAGAATCAACATGAGAAACAATCATATTAATTCCATTTTTTATATCATTTCCAACAATTACTGCAATAATATTTTTATTTCTGTTATTAAAATAGATTTTATCTCCCTTTTTCAATTCTTTTTTTTCATTGAGATTAACAAATCCATTTTTTATAAGCTCTTTTTCTGTCAAATCTACAAATTCCCGTTCAGTCTTTGCCAAATTCAAATATTTTTTATAATCTTCAGCAAATTCAAATATTACTTTTTTTTGAATATCTGTATAACTTTTCCACAAATTTTCCTTTGTCATCTTACGTCCTTTCTATATCTAAAAAAGATGGAATATATTTAATTATATCAAATTATTCAATACATAAATTTTATTTTAGTTTTTTTAGTTATACTTCCTACTTTTCTAAACATTTTTAATTAATCATAACATTTTTAATAAAAAATTATCAAGTAAAATTTTGTTAAAGAAAAAATAACTGTTTGAGATCTTGGAATACATTTTTTCACAAAATACACAACAAAAGATGGCGACTTGAAAAAATATCCCAAATCAGCCACCTTCTTTCCAAACTAAATCATTTTTTAATTTATATTAATTTCAATAAACTGCTCTCACTTAATAAGAGCAAACTTTTCTTTGGCTTCTTCGTTAAGCAATAAATAAACTTTTGACTATCAAAAATTTTATTATTTAACTTCGTTTAATCTTTTTTCCAGTTCTTTTCCTGCTTCTTCATATCCAGGTTTTCCTAACAATGCAAACATATTTTTCTTATATGCCTCAACTCCTGGTTGATCAAATGGATTTACACCTAAAAGGTATCCGCTTACTCCACATGCCTTTTCAAAGAAATAGAATGTATATCCCAAATGATAAGGAGTTGCTTTGGGAATATTTATTTCAAGATTAGGAACTTTTCCATCAACATGTGCCAAAATTACTCCATCGGCAGCTCTTTTATTTACATAATCCAACGTTTTCCCTGCAAGAAAGTTTAATCCATCAAGATTATCCTTATCACTTTCAATTGTAAATTCCACTTCAGGCTTTCCAATAGAAATTACTGTTTCAAAGAATAATCTTTTTCCTTCTTGAATATATTGTCCTAATGAATGCAAATCTGCTGAAAAATCTGCTGAAGTCGGATACAAACCTTTTCCTTCCTTTCCTTCAGATTCCCCAAACAATTGTTTCCACCATTCTGCCAAATAATGAACTCTTGGTTCATAATTTACCATTAATTCTAGTTCTTTTCCTTTTCTATTTAAAATGTTTCTAATGGCTGCATATTGTAAAACTTGATTTTCTTCGATATTCTTGTTTGCAAAATCATTCATTGCATCTTTTGCTCCAGCCATCAAATCATCAATATCAATTCCAGCAGCTGCAATTGGTAAAAGTCCTACTGCAGTTAATACTGAAAATCTTCCTCCAACATTGTCAGGTACAACGAAAGTTTCATATCCTTCAGCTGTGGCAAGTGTTTTTAATGCCCCACGTTTTTTATCAGTTGTAGCATAAATTCTTTTTGCAGCTTCTTCTTTTCCGTATTTTTTTTCAAGAATTTTTTTAAATTCTCTAAATGCAATTGCAGGTTCAGTTGTAGTTCCAGATTTTGAAATTACATTTACTGAAAAGTCTCTATCTCCAACTACCTCGATTAAGTGTTGTAAATAAACACCACTCATATTTGTTCCTGCAAAATAAATTTCAGGTGTCTTTCTTTTATCTTTTGGCAAGTTGTTGTAAAAGCTGTGTGATAAAAATTCGATTGCAGCCTTTGCTCCCAAATACGATCCACCAATTCCAATTACAACCAAAACTTCTGAATCACTTTTAATTTTTTCAGCTGCTTTTTTTATTCTTTCAAATTCATTCTTATCGTAATTTTCAGGTAAGTCAAGCCATCCTAAAAAACCATTTCCTGCTCCAGTTTTTGAAGTCAATACTTCATTTGCCAATTCTACATAAGGCTTAATTTGTTTTAATTCACTTTCGTTAAAAAATTTTTTTGCAAATTGATAATTAAAATTCAATTTCATTCTTTTTTGTCTCCTTAATATACATATTTTATTTCTTAGATTTTTTGAAAGTCAAAAAACCTCCATCTTTTTATACATAGTAATGTAACTTTAAAACCGAACAAAAATAAACCTTTACAATTTTAATTTAATATTTCGATTTTGAAATAGCTTTACAAAAACTATTTTACAACTTAAAGTATAACAAAAAACAAACTTTTTTTCAAATTTTTTCCACTTATATTTTACAATTTCAAAAAACTTTTCCTAAAATTTAAAATTTTATTGTACAAATACCTTTAATATTTTGTCAATTTTCCCTTACTTATTGTCCCTTTCACATTAAATTTTTCATCAAAATATGTCAAATCTGCCAAATAGCCCTCTTTTATAAATCCATATTTTTCATCAATAGCCACTGCTTCAGCAGGATAAGAAGTTGCCATTCTAAGTGCTTCCTCAAGCGAAATATGAACTTTTTCCACTAGATTTTGCACTCCTTTTATCATAACAAGCGAAGATCCCCCCAAAGTTCCTTCTGGAGAAATACATTTTCCGTCCCTATACAAAACTCTGTTCCCTTCAAACATAAATTCGGTCATATTGTCAGTTCCAGCAGGACTAACCGCATCTGTCACAAGATAAAGTCTGTCTTTCATTATTTTCTTAGCAATTTCCACAGAAGCAAAATCTATATGAAGCCCATCAGCTATTATCCCACAATTTGCAGTATTGTTATTAAATAAAAATCCAACAACTCCAGGCTCTCTTGAATCCAGTCCTCTCATTGCATTATACAAATGAGTTCCACAGTTATAGTATTCCTTCTTTTCCATACATTCCTCATAAGTCGCATTCGTATGCCCAACAGCCACATTAATCTGTGCATTTCTCAATTGTTCCAAATGCTGAATTTTAGCCTTTTCTGGTGCTATCGTTATTATTCTAGTAACTTTTGGTCCTGCCTTAGCTATTTTCTCAATCATTTCATCTGACAAAATTCTTATATATTCAGAACGATGAATCCCTTTTTTTTCTACACTTATATAAGGTCCTTCAATATGAAGCCCTAAAACTCCAATTTCTTCTTTATCCTTCATTTTCTTCATAAGCTCAAGGGCCTTTTCTATTTTCTCATCTGGAGAAGTTATGAGCGTAGGCAAAAACGAAGTACACCCATATCTTTTATTAGTTTCATTCATTATTTCCAACGCTTCCCTAGAAATATCATCATTAAACAGCACTCCCCCACATCCATTAATCTGCAAATCAATAAACCCAGGTGACAAAATCATTCCCTCAACATCAATAATTTCCTGATTTTCTAATTCTTTCTTATCAATCAAAGAAAAATCCGCTATCTTTTTTATAAATTCCCCTTCTAAAAAAACTGTATTTTCCCCAATAAACTTCTCCCCATCAAATATCTTTGCATTTTTTATAATCATCTTAACAATAGTTCCTTTCTTTGTTTTTATTTTAGAATATTTTAGTTAATAGCTGTTTTTTTCTCATTCTACTTAGTATGTTTTTAAAATAACTATTATAGTTAAATTAAAAATGTCGTGATTTTTTTGGAATAAAATTGACTGTTTGAACTTTTTAATAACCTTTAAACTATAATTATTTAAACAGATAAAATAACTATTATCAAAAAGCGAATTTCAATTTTGTTTCAAAAAATGCTTAGACAAGCCAGAGATGCAAGGAAAATGGCAATTAATTTCCCTTGCTTTGAAAAAAAAGAAAAAACATAAAACCTATAGAAAAACATTTATTAACAATAATTCATTAAAGAAAATTAATAAAACTTATTTTGCCAATTCTATTAAATATTTTTTATACTTTTCCAAATCCAGATTCTTAGCTTCAATTTCCTTAAAATACCTATAAGTCTTAACCTTTATATCCGAAGCCGCCATTTCATCGATTACCAGCACAGCCCTTCTATGCAGCTGTAAAGCTGAAATTGTCCAAAGATGATTTACTCCGGCTTCTACACCATGATAAACTGCACGAGCTTTTTTATAACCATTTGCAAGAATCATGACCTCTTTTGAGTCCATAAGCGTTCCTACGCCGATTGTCAAGGCTGACTTTGGAACTTTTTCAATATCATTGTCAAAAAATCTGGAATTTGCCAAGATTGTATCATAAGTTAGATCCTTGTCACGTGTATGCGAAGAAAGCGACGAACCAGGCTCATTGAATGCAATATGCCCATCTTCTCCAACTCCGCCTAAGAACAGCTGAATCCCACCAGCTTCTTTTATTTTTTCTTCATAATCATGACATTCCTTTTCCAGATCGTCAGCACATCCATCCAGAATATTTATATTTTCTTTTTTTATATTAATATGCTTAAAAAAGTTCTCATCCATAAAATAGTGGTAACTTTGTGGATCTTCAGGTTTTAATCCCACATATTCATCCATATTAAAAGTTACAATATTTTCAAATGACAATATCCCTTCATTATACAAATTTATCAATTCCTGATAAGTTGCAAGTGGCGTAGAACCAGTAGGAAGGCCCAATACAAAAGGCTTTTCTTTTGTAGGCTTAAATTTTAATATTTTCTTAGCTATCTGATAAGCACTCCATCTTGCTACTTCATCAGAATTTTTTAGGATAATTACACGCATTTCATCCACATCCTTTAACGATTTTAAAAAAATTAGATTTTCATTAAAATACTTCTTACTACTATTATATAATCTTTTTTAATTATGTCAAGAATATTTTTATAATAAAATCTTATCAATTTCTATTGGAAAAAATCAAAAAAACATTGTATAATTTATATGGTGATGATAAATAAAAAAATTATAATTTTCAAAAATTGATTAGGAGGAGAATATGAAAACATATTTAGTGACAGGTGCTGCTGGCTTTATTGGCTCTAATTATTTAAAATATATTTTAAATAAATATAAAAATGACGATATTAAAGTAATTGTAGTTGATGTGCTTACTTATGCAGGAAATTTAGGAACGATTGCAAAGGAAATTAAAGATGAAAGAGTAAAATTTGAAAAGGTTGATATTCGTGATCAAAAGGAAATTGCTAGAATTTTTTCTGAAAACGAAGTGGATTTTGTTGTAAATTTTGCAGCAGAATCGCATGTGGATCGTTCCATCGAAAATCCACAAATTTTTTTAGAAACAAATATTCTTGGTACGCAAAATCTTTTGGAAAATGCTAAAAAAGCATGGACTGTTGCAAAAGATGAAAATGGCTACCCAATTTACAAAGACGGCGTAAAATATCTGCAAGTTTCAACTGATGAAGTTTATGGAAGTTTATCAAAAGATTATGATACAGCAATTGATCTAGTAATTGACGATGAAGAAGTGAAAAAAGTTGTAAAAAACAGAACAAACTTAAAAACTTATGGTAAAAAATTCTTCACAGAAAAAACTGCCCTTGATCCAAGAAGCCCATATTCAGCTTCCAAAGCAAGTGCAGATCACATTGTAATCGCCTACGGTGAAACTTACAAAATGCCAATAAATATCACAAGATGTTCAAATAACTACGGTCCTTACCACTTTCCAGAAAAATTAATTCCACTTATGATAAAAAACGTTCTGGAAGGTAAAAAGTTACCAGTTTACGGAAAAGGAGACAACGTAAGGGATTGGCTTTATGTGGAAGATCACTGTAAAGGAATCGACCTAGTTTTAAGAAATGCTGATATTTACGAAATTTACAATATTGGAGGCTTTAACGAAGAGCAAAATATTAATATTGTAAAATTAGTTATTGATATTTTAAGAGAAGAAATTGAAAATAATGACGAATACAAAAAAGTTCTAAAAACTGACTTGAAAAATATAAATTATGATTTGATTACTTATGTTCAAGATCGGCTTGGACACGATATGAGATATGCCATTGACCCTTCAAAAATCGCAAGGGATTTGGGATGGTATCCAGAAACAGACTTTGAAACAGGTATCAGAAAAACCATAAAATGGTACTTGGAGCATCAAGACTGGGTAAACGAAGTAATTTCAGGAGATTATCAAAAATATTATGAAGAAATGTATGGAAATAAATAATTAAATTCATAATAGACAATTGTAAAAGTAAAAACAATAAAGATTGGATAACAAATCACAAGGAGCCAGGATTCTCCTTCTCAAGAAACGAAATAAAACGATAAAATTAAACATAAAAAATATAATACTTATCGGATTTTTAGACTTTTACAAATGACTAAAATTATAAAAAAAGGAGCAAATCAATGAATAATTTTACAATAAAAGAAACCCCAATAAAAGGCTTAGCAGTAATTGAGCCAAAAGTTTTTGGAGATGAAAGAGGATTTTTCTTGGAAACTTACAATCAAAAATCCTTTGAAGAATTAGGACTTACAATGAACTTCGTCCAAGACAACCATTCAAAATCCAAAAAAGGCGTTTTACGTGGACTTCACTTCCAGACAAAGCACACTCAAGGAAAATTAGTTCGTGTAATAAAAGGAAGCGTGTATGATGTGGCAGTTGATTTAAGAAAGGGCAGCGAAACTTTTGGAAAATGGTACGCAGTAAAATTATCTTCTGAAAATAAGCTAATGTTTTACATTCCCGAAGGCTTTGCACATGGTTTTTTAACACTTGAAGATGAAACAGAATTCACTTATAAATGCACAGATTTATATGCCCCTGAGTATGATAGCGGAATTTTATGGAGTGATGAAATAATAGGTATTGACTGGAAATTTGAAGAATTTGGAATAAATCCCAGTGAATTGACAATTTCTGAAAAAGATAAAGTTCAACAAAAATTCGATAAAAATAAAAATTATTTTCAATAAAAAAATCCTATTTCTTAAATAGAATTTGATATAGACTTAATTATTTTTACAAAAAAATTATATATGATAAAATCCATAAACAAGGGGTTAAAACCCCTTGTTAAAAAATATTAATCTTGAAATTATCTTTTATTGTTTTTGATAAACTCTTACATAGTCAACTCTCATTTCTGTTGGAAAATCTACATCTCCATCTTCTCCAGTTTTCTTATTCAAAGCTACATTTATCATTATAAAATATGGTTGATTAAATGGATTTTGTAATCCTTTCTTTTCTAATTCTTTATAAGTGAATCTTTTGTATATTTTATTATTAAATAACCATTTTATTTCCTTATCATCCCATTCTACCGCGTAAGTATTGAAATCTGTCAATTTTTCCTTAGACCATTTACTTATTTTATAATCGCTACCTTGAAATGACTGATAGGTATTATCACTTTTCAGAACATGAGTTGTCCCTGTAACACGATTCATTTCACCACCATCAATTTCCACTATATCAATCTCTCCATTCGCAGGTTTCCCTTCAGCTTGAGAATATCCTTCAGGCCACATCCAAAATGCGGGCCAAGTACCAATCCCTTTAGGCATAGCAGCTCTCATTTCAATTTTACCGTATTTCACATTATAAAGATTTCTAGTATGAATTGCTCCTGAACTATAAAGAATTTTTCTTTCAGAACCGTCAACATTTACTTTTTTATTATTTTCCTTTTTTAATGTTATAACCAGATTCCCATCTTCAACTTTTACATTATCCCTTAAATAATAGTGCTTCGCACCAAATCCATACTGATCCACAAATTTCCCGTTTTCATCAACATAATTTCCAGAATTCCAAGGATTTCCATTTTCCCAATAAGTCCATTTTGTACCATCTAAACGATCCCCATTAAATTCATCATCCCAAACTAATTTCCAGCTTTTGCCTTTTATTTTAGAAATGAATTTATTTAGCTTACCTTTTTTAGTTTTTATAGTATTTTCAACTTTGTCTATATTATCTTCAATTTTTTCTTTTGCCTGAATTATATCATCTTTAACTTGCTGAGAATTTATATTTTGAGTCGTTTTTGTACCTGCAGCAAACATCATATTTCCCATTAACACAAATAAAACTACTTTATAAAAAATCTTTTTTTTCATATTTTTTCTCCTTTTTATTATATTTTTTTAATCATTTATAAAAGTCTAAACTTTTCAATAAATACAATATTTTCTAATGCCTAATTTTCTTATTTTTTCTCTCAAGCAAGAAATAAAGCCTTTTTACTATTCTAGATAATACTGCATTTAATTTTTAAAAATTTTGTAATTGCATTTTTATCATCAAAAAAACAATGATAAAACAATTTTAACATTATTATAACATTTTAGTAGTAATAATTTCTACTTTTTTTTAAAATTAAAAAAAATTTTAATATTCTAATTAATCTTGTTTAATAAAATTATTTTTTATATTTACTCATACATTCTTTGTTTTTTATTTTTCTTTCTTTATCAAAAAACCATCCCCATTTATTAAAATATTTTATGGCTGAATTTATATGTAACATCATCATTTTTCGTGATTTATACGAGGCTTTTCCATGCTTATGAATTATTTCTGCTTCAGGATAAAAAACCGTTCTCCATTTTTTCCCAATTCTTCTACACAAATCATAATCTTCCATATACATAAAATATCTCTCATCAAAACCGCCAACTTCCTCCAGAGCATCCGTTCTTACAAAAATAAAACACCCCGATAAAATCGGAACATCAATTACTTTCTCATAATCATACCATTTCATCTCATAATTATAATCAAGTTTTTCAACAATTGATTTTACAGGTAAAAACCTTCTAAATATTAAATTTATAGGTGTCGGAAATAATCTGCAAGATCTACTAAGTCTACCATTAGGCTCTAAAATCTTTGGACCAATCTGTCCAATATCTGCATTTTTTCTCATATAACTAACAATTTTTTCAATTGTATTTTTTTCAAAAACTATATCTGCATTTATCATTAGATGAAATTCAGATTTTACATCATCTTCTAATAATTTTTTTACAACAACATTATGTCCACTCCCAAATCCATCATTTGAATTATTAAAAATATACTCAATTCTATCATCTGAAAATTTTTCTATAAATTCTTTTAAGTCATCTTTTTCAGAATTATCAGAAATCCACAGTTTAAATCTAAGCTCTACTTTTTGAAAACATTCTATAATTTTCTTCAACTCATTTCGCTCAGTATTATATGTAACAATACAAGCCGTAAAATCATACATAAAACAACCTCAATTCATATATCAATATTTTGTATTCATAGAATTATACCACTTTTGCTAAAATCAAACAAGAAAAAATCTGTCTAACTTATAGAATTAACTTTAAATCTAAAAAAATTTTTCAAACGAACTTGACATTGTAAAGATTAAATTGTATAATCTTTACAACAATAAGATTATAAGTGAGGAAATTATTAAATATGAAAAATTTAAAAAAGAGCTACCATCATGGTAATTTAAAAGAAGATTTAATCGAAAAAGGAATCGAAATAATAAATGAAATGGGAGAAGAAAAACTATCTTTAAGATACGTTGCCAAAATGTGTGGAGTAAGTAATGCCGCTCCTTATACATATTTTAAGAAAAAAGAAGATTTGCTTGAAGCTATAAGTAACTATATTTGGAAAATGTTAGCTATGGAATTGAATGAAACAAGAGAAAAGTATAAAAATAAAGAAGAATTGCTAGTTAAACTAGGAAAAAAATACGTCACTTTTTTTTGTGAAAATTCTCGGTATTATCATTTTATAATTTCAAGAAATAATATGAAAATTGATTTATTATCTGAATTTTCAAAATCAGAAAGCGATAATCAAAATGCTTTTAATATATTAAAAACTGAAGCAACCAAAGTATTTGAAAAATACAATATACCACCTAAAAATATACAAGATAAAATCATAGCAATGTGGGCATTAGTTCAAGGATTAGTAACAATAATAACTATGAATAATTTAAACTATTCCGAATACTGGGAGAAAAAAATAGAAGAAATAATAAAATCAAGCTGTATGATACCTTCCCTTTAAGAATTTAAACTAAGAAAAAAATTAAAATTAACTAAAATAAGGTGATAAATATGAAACTAATTATACATGATTTAAGTAATGAAAAATTAGAAAATTTAAAAGCAGAAATTGAAAAAGAAGAAAAATCTATAAACATAATAAAGAAAAGCATTAATCAAGGTAAAATAATAATTGACAAAGATGTATGTGTAATCAGCAATAATAAAAAAATAAAAAGCTGTATGGGATGCTTTGAATGTTGGATTAAAACACCAGGAAAATGTAAAATTCGTGATGGATATGAAAATTTATCAAAATTATATTTAAAGGCAGAAAAAGTAATTATTATAAGCCAATGTTTTTATGGATCTTACAGTCCCTTTGTAAAAAATATATTAGATAGAACAATCCCATATCTGCTTCCATTTTTTAAATTTAAAAATAATGAAATGCACCATACTACAAGAAGTAAAACAAAATTCGATTTAAATGTATATTTTTATGGAAAAAACTTAACACGAAGCGAAAAAATAACTGCGAAAAAAACAGTAAAAGCCAACAGCATAAATTTAAATGTAAAAAATTTTAAAGTTTTATTTTTTGAAAATTATGATTAATCCATTAAAAAATTAAATTAAAATATACCAAAACAATAGATTATATATATAAGTCTAACCTTGTACTTATCATTTTGAAGTAAAATTTCTAAAAGGAGAATTATAAAATATGAAAATTATTATAATAAACGGAAGTCCCAAAACAATAAAAAGTAATTCTGAAATATTAGGAAATTACCTTTTTCCATTGCTCAAAGAAAATAACATAAAAAAATATTATTCAATCCATTTCCAATTAAATGACAAAATGAAAAATGAAATTTATAATAGCGATGTTTTAATATTTATTTTTCCTTTATATGTTGATGGAATTCCATCTAATTTATTAAAACTACTCGTAGAATTTGAAAAGGAAAATGCTATAAGACCTGAAACTAAAATTTATTGTATCGTTAACAATGGATTTTATGAAGGAAAACAAAATTTCTTAGCAATTTTACATATGAAAAATTGGTGTAAAAAAGTTAAGGCAAAATGGGGACAAGGAATTGGTATAGGCTCAGGAGAGTTGTTACCATACTTAAAAAATTTAAAACTTGGACAAGGACCACTCAAAAACTTAGAAAAAATACTAAATAGACTTTCTAGAAATATTTTAACTTTAAACAGTGATAAAAATATTTATATAACTCCAAATTGGCCAAGAAGTCTATATTTTATACAAGGTTCCATTTCATGGATTTTAAAGGCAAGAAAAAACAACTTAAAAATATTGGAAATATTTAGAAAAGCATAAAAAAATG